>JAJUGM010000433.1 GCA_029268165.1 Bacteroidota bacterium | reverse complement strand
TCGTACATTCGTGCGCCGTAATCGTACCAATTCAGATCATTATCCGGTAGATATTCTTTACCGTTGTAAAGGTATTTGTTTTTATTGCTTGCATTGTCTGTACGTTCCTGCATTAGCAGGCCAAAAGGGTAATAATCATTTTTCTGAATCACCGCTGGCACTCCGTTATTACCCATAAATGCCACCCGCACATTGCCCAGGTGGTCTTTGATGTGGTATTCATAATAATTGAAGGATCCATTGCTGAAAACTGCCCTGCCTTCACTTGTTATTATATAATCCAATGCATTATTTTTATATACAAACGGGTAAATATATTCCATAGTCACAGCACTCTTGCTGAATTTTGAACCAATTTTTTCTCCGGTTGCTTTATAAACATGGTTTGTGGTTGCACCACCATATTGATTTGTACTTTTTGGCAAATTCAAAAAATTGTAATTTATGCTAATTAGCTTATTTGCATCTGATGTCATGTTGCCATTGTTGTCGTAATTGTATTCCTGTGAAGATTGACCGAGTGATGCTTCAATAAAATCACCCCTGCCCGAAACATCCACAGCATTGTCATCCACATCCATTAACCTGTTGCTTTTGTTGTTGTTATAATATGTATAGGTAAGGTCATCTATCAATCCCTTTAATCCACTTCCATCCTGCAGAAGACCATACCGTTTTACCGTTTTGAAATTTCCATTGGCATCATAAGTATAGGTTTCAGAGTATTTACCGTTTGCATTCGCCTCGCCATAACTCGCATACGATAACCGGTTTAAATTATCATAACTGAAAAAGTAATTTTTATTTATCCCATCCACATTATTCCATGTCATGTATGTAATATTATTACTATTTCCATAGTAAACATAATCGAGTTTCAGATTAAAAAGTTTTCCATTGTTAGCTACATCAGGGTTATTAATATGTGTAAGCCATCCCCTGATATTGTATTTATAGACTATATCCTGCAGACTGCTTAAATTTTTCTTGTTCACTTGTCCAAGTTCATTGTATGATAACGTTGACAAAGTTAACTCAGAAGAATTATTAATTTTATGTTTTGTTGTTAATAATCTTCCTGTATGATCATAAGTATATGATTCAACAATAGTCTGAGTGATTGTTGAGCCACTTGTACCATGCTGATGCGTTTTCTGCTCAATAAGATCACTGTTTTTATATTTGTATTTGTAACTCACCCTATCAATGCCTCCTTTATGATTTTGTGATACAGTCTGTATTATCCTTCCGTATTTATCATAATAATTCAATGTTATCAAAGAATCCTTCATTCCGCTTAAGGGATCAAGCACCCTTGTCATGGTTACAGTAATCTTGCCTCTTACTTCTGTTTCCTTTTTATTTTCACTATAAATGTTTGTGAATCTTAAATCATTCGGTGAGCTAATCTCATCGTAAGCTATGCCGTTCTTAGTATAAGAATCATAATAAGTTCTTGTGAGCCATTGTCCGGTTGATTTATTTTTAGTTTCCACAGGCCGTGAAAATAAATCATAAGTTGTAGTAATGATAGTACCTGCAGGGTCCTTTGTTTCAATTAACCGGTCAAGGTTATCATAAGTCATTTCATACAAACCTACTGTCCCGGGAAGCTTTTTCTTTATCATCCGCTGCCGCTGGTCGTATTCATAATAATAACAAAGTTCCTTAAAATCATCCTCATTTGATGTAAAGTAAGTTTTGGAAGAAGTGGCAAGGGTCTGCGATGCCAGCGGCGGTATCACACAACGAAGCAATTCAAAGTCATCATAAATGTAATAGGTTTTTCCATTCAAAGCATCCATCTTCATTACAACTTTTCCTTGCTTGTCTTTATATTCAGTTGTAGGTTTACCGTTTTCATCTGTGATTATATTCTTATATAAAGTATTAGCTGCAAAAGTATTCCGTGTAAAGGTTACCGCATTAGCAATACTACCTGATATCGTCCAGTAATATACTACATCCGTTGTATTAGAAAGGTATTGATAACTTATTACACGTTCATATTGTACTCTGTCCGATGTTGACATACTGGGTTGCCATGCACTTCCCGATGCGCCCTGCTTTATTACCCGGTTAAGCGGCGAGTCGTCAAATTTGGTTAATGAATAGCCTTTTGTACCATCTGTTGATCCGAAACGAAATGTATAAAAAGTGGACTGACTGGTTTTCCAGCTACTTCTGAAATATCCAGTTGCTGAATTGATGGTGTCTGAGTAAGGAAGGTACTTGTACGATTCCCTGCCATACTGATCATATTCAAATGGCTGAATGATATCTTTTTGTTTAGGGCTTGCCTTATAGCTAACCGTTTGTGATGGCCTGCCAAGCCCATCAAAATACTGTAATGATTCAATAAGATCAGTGCCACCGGCGGTCTTTAGATTATTTGTTTTTGAGTAAATATAGTTTTGCGCCTTAAATGCGCTATTATTTAAATCAATTTGTGCATTTACCTGTAAACAGGCTGATAAATACAGGATTAATAGCGATGTATATTTCATCTTAATAATGGTTTTTGCAGGTTTTTATTATTTCATTTTTTTACTTAGTCCTCTATTAGTTACTCAAATATTATTTCTCCGTTATATAATATATCTTCGCCCGAATGTACCAACAGCACATAGATACCTGCAGGCCATGCCGGAAAATCAAACTTATGCTCAAACCATGCTCCGGTCTTAAAATCATTAATATAAACCGTCCTGCCCGAAGGAGAATAGATTTTAACCGTTATCTGCCGGTATTTGTTGTTGCGGATAACCAGCGAAAAACTTCCGTTACTGGGGTTAGGGAATACCGATGTCAGCATTGCTGCATCC
>JAJUGM010000432.1 GCA_029268165.1 Bacteroidota bacterium | reverse complement strand
GTATTTGATAATTTCTTTAGTTACATTTTTTTTGGGACGGACTTCATAATAAAGATTAGGCCTGCGGAATGAAGATTTAAAAACGCTGGCATCGAGCATTCCGAGATTTTTCTGAATATCATGCTGTACTTTGGGTGTGGCTGTTGCTGTTAAAGCCATAATCGGAGCCTGGCCTATATCATTGATAATTGGCCTGATACGCCTGTATTCAGGTCTGAAATCATGACCCCATTCTGATATACAATGTGCCTCATCAATGGCATAAAAAGATATTTTTACCTGCCTGAGAAATTGCACATTGTCTTCTTTTGTAAGCGATTCGGGGGCTATATAAAGTAATTTTGTCCTGCCTTCAATAATATCATTTTTGACTTTGGTTATTGCCGCTTTGTTTAAGGAGGAGTTAAGAAAATGTGCGACGCCGTCATCTTCGCTGAAACTCCGCATTGAATCAACCTGATTCTTCATTAATGCGATGAGAGGGGAAATGACTATGGCCGTGCCATCAAGGATAAGTGCAGGCAACTGATAGCAAAGAGATTTGCCTCCTCCGGTTGGCATCAGCACAAAAGTATCCTTCCCTGCCATAACATTACGGATGATCAACTCCTGATTTCCTTTAAAGCTGGTAAATCCAAAATATTTCTTTAATACATCATGCAATGAAATTTCAGCCCCAACATTCATTTCTGGAAAATTTTTCATAATAATTATGGGTGACAGACAAACACTCCGGGTTGATTATATTAAGAACTTGTTATACAATAGCATATATTGATTTGTTTGAATAATAGTGAAGAGCCCTTAAAAACATTTGCTCCGAACTATTTAGAATAATCAATACATTTGTAAACTAAAGTTAATAATTTTTCATAAATATTGAACATTAAAAAAAGTTAAATTTAAATTTGAGCTCGGGAAATAACAAAATACCGGTAAAAAAATGGCTGAGAAACAGAAAGGTGAAATGACATTCCTTGAACATCTCGAAGAGCTGCGCTGGCATATTATCAGGTCACTGGTTGCCATTATTGTATTGGCAATAATTGCCTTTATTTATAAACGAATTGTTTTTGATGTTATTATTCTTGGGCCAGGCAATTCCAATTTTATTACCAACAGGTTGTTTTGCCAGCTGGGTCATTTAATTAACGTCCCAAAGCTTTGCCTCAACACTAAGCCTATTGTTTTGCAGAGTATTGAGATGGCCGGCCAGTTTACCACACACATTAAGATATCGATTATTACCGGATTAATTGTTGCCTCGCCTTATGTATTCTATGAATTCTGGCGATTTGTGCGGCCTGCTTTATATCAAAGGGAACGGCTGATAGCCCGTGGCGCTGTTTTAGCCATATCATTGCTCTTTTTCACCGGTGTGTTATTCGGGTATTTCATTATTTGTCCCCTTACCATTAATTTTCTTATTAATTACAGAGTAAGCGATCTTGCTCAAAACAACATCAAACTGATGTCATATGTTTCAACAGTAACAGGAATAGGAATGGCAACCGGAGTAGTTTTTGAACTGCCTGTTGTGGTTTTTTTCCTTACAAAAATTGGTGTGCTTACGCCCGGATTTTTAAAGACATATCGCCGGCATGCCATTATTGTCATTCTTATCATTGCAGGAATTATAACGCCGTCGCCTGATGTTTTCAGTCAGCTGCTTGTGGCTTTTCCTTTGCTCATTTTATATGAGATAAGTATTATCATATCAAAGAGGATATATAAAAAAGAAACCGAAAAGATGGCCGGGTAATTAATATTTGTATTTTCATGAAACTCAGAACAGAAAACATTGTAAAACGCTATCGGTCGAGAACCGTTGTAAAAGGCGTATCCATTGAGGTCGAGCAGGGTGAAATAGTTGGATTGCTTGGGCCAAACGGTGCCGGGAAAACCACTTCTTTTTATATGATAGTAGGATTAATTGCACCGAACGAAGGAAAGATTTTTCTTGATGATGAAGATATTACGCGTTTGCCTGTTTACCGGAGGGCGCAAAAAGGCATTGGTTATCTGTCGCAGGAGGCGTCTGTTTTTCGCAGGCTCAGTGTTGAGGATAATCTCAGGGCTGTATTGGAAATGACTGATTTGCCCAAAGAGGAGCAACGATACAGGGTTGAATCGTTAATTAATGAGTTTGGTCTGCAGAAGGTACGTAAAAGCCTGGGAATTCAGCTGTCGGGTGGCGAAAGGCGTCGAACAGAAATAGCACGTGCCCTGGCATTGAAACCAAAGTTCATTTTGCTCGATGAGCCTTTTGCCGGTGTTGATCCTATTGCCGTGGAAGACATACAGTCCATTGTAGCCAGGCTGAAAGATAAAAATATAGGCATCCTGATCACTGACCATAATGTTCACGAAACGCTTTCCATAACTGACAGGGCATATCTGCTTTTTGAAGGTGAAATACTTAAACAAGGCACTGCCAAAGACCTTGCCGAAGATGAGCAGGTTAGGAGAGTTTATTTGGGGAAGAATTTTGAATTGCGTTAGCCTACTACCATTAATATTTTAAGGTACTGCTTAAATTTTTGTAAACTCTTGTGAATCTTTGCGTTTTAGCAGCGTAATATCTTAATTCGGTATTCATCAATCTTACATCTATACTCATAAAAACAAGTCATTTTTAACCCATGTACGATGAATTAACAAATTCATTCGGGCGGATAAAAATTATTGTTGGAGGAATTCTGATTTATAGGAGTGAATAGTGATGGGGCTTTGCCCCATGCCCCACATCCTTTTTTGTCTTGACACAAAAAAGTATGCAAAAAAAGTCAAGGCTCAAGCAGTTTTTCCTAAAAACAGCTTAGGCTATGTTTCG
>JAJUGM010000431.1 GCA_029268165.1 Bacteroidota bacterium | reverse complement strand
TGGGATATATTTCAATTTCATGATCAGTGTATTTATCATATAAACCTGATTCAATATCAATAGTCAGGTTAACCGACCCGCTGACGCCTGAACCATCGGTTGCTGTTGCAGTAACAGTAACGGTGCCATTCTGCAGAGGTGTTAACAGTCCAGCTGCAGTGATAGATGCGTTTTCCGACGGGGAAACGCTCCATGTAACTGTTTTAACATCAGCATTTTCTGGTAATACTGTGGCATTCATCTGAACTGGATTATATGAAGAAATGGTGGTTACATTACCTTCAGCATTCACTGTAATACTGTTCACAAGGACTACCGCACCTGTCTGACCTGAAATCCAAACCGACATGGTATCGAAAACACCTGAGCCGTCATTGGCCATTGCTTTAACAGTAACTTTTCCATTTCCTGCATTATTTGATGAAGCCGTAAGTAAACCAGTCTGGTTTATTGAGGCTGCTACTGATCCGGAAAGGATTGACCATGAAAGTGAACTGTCCAGGGCATACTTAGGTAATATATTGGTTGTAAATTGCAGCGTACCGCCATCAGTGGTTATGGTATTTGAAGGTGCTGAAAGGTTAATTGATTTCACCATCCATGTTGACGCATTCTGGACGGGAGAATTAGATTGAGGTATAAAATCCGGCGATGTAATGGTAAGAGGCAGGTTCAGGCCAAGTGAGCTGTTGCTAATGGTATCATTTTCTTTAACAGGATTCATAAACCAAAGTATCAGGTCATCTCTTGTCCATGTCTGGTCTGTCGGAACTGTTAGTACGGGTTTAATTCCATCTACTCCAAGCAGAGTATGTTGTATGACAAGCGAATCTGATGCAGCTGCTGCCTGTGTGGTATTACCATCAATTATAAGTTGTCCTTTTACATATCCGGTTACTACAGAGTTATAAATGTTAAGCCGCGTGTTACGGCGCAAATATAAGCCGTGTCCATGTCGCAGGTTAGCTGACTGGTCAGTTACAGGCCCAAATAAACTGACATTACTGAAGGTTGCTGAAGTTCTCGGGTCTTTATAAGAACTGTTGCCGTCATTATCGGATTCAAAACCTCTACCGTCATCATTGGTTTCACTAACAAAAGGGTCACGGACAGCGACAGCAAACTGAATTTTTCCTGAATATCCATAATCAGTATCAAAATCATCATCTTCAGTGCCAAAAGCTACCAGATATTTACAGTTAACAGTACCACCAAACCACTCGAAGGCATCGTCACCACTGTATGATACCTGAACGTATTCAATAGTAGTACCGCTGCCGACACTACCCATTGTCAATCCATTAATTTCATTTCCATTTCCATCAACATCATATCCGGGAAATTCAATACGCACATAACGTAAGACACCAGAATTATCATCCTCGACAGCCCCGGTCCCCGCTCCGTATGTTGCTCCCGTGCCTCCTTCAATAACAACATCGGTGCCTTTATTATTAGTGGCCTTTCCGAGTAAAATAATACCAGCCCAATCATTAGGACCTCTCTCACCCGGCGCATTATTTGATGTAAATACTATTGGATTCTGTGCTGTTCCTTCTGCATTTATTTTCCCTCCTCTTTCAACAATAATACATGCTCCATCGTTCCCTCTAATTACAGTTCCGGCAGCAATGTTTAAAACACCCCCGGACTGAACATAAACCCAGCCGTCAAGCAAAACCACACCACTAATGTTTTGTGTGTCTGTAATCTTCAATCCGCCAGCAAGTGATTTTTCACCATTGCCTAATGTTGATGTTGGCGTTCCATAAACAGTCTGGTTAGGGTTCCAGTTAGTCCATCCAGCCGTCCAGTCAGTATTTCCAAAAGCTCCGACATACTTAACTTTTGTAAAAAACGGATCGATAATGCTTTGCGAATATGACAGACCCAATAAACCTGTCAATAAAACAGAGTAAAAAATTTTTTTCATCATAGTTATAAAATTTTGATTTGCGAGGTAAAATTACCCTGTCAGTATTTGCAGCAGATTAATTGAAAATTAAGTTTGGCTTAAGTTTCAAAAAGGTAATTAATAAAATTTTAATTTAACGACATAATTTCTTAATGATATTTTAACTTTTTAAAAACAGGACAATTCGTTCGTATACTTTCAACTGATTAAGCAAAACAAATGAAGAATAACAGTTGCTCAGAATTTATACACAAAACCTATATTTATTAGCCTTCCATCCTTATAGTATTCCGTGTTAAGCGATTTTACTGCACTTAACCCATTTTGTTCATATTTCCAATCTTGTTGCAATACAACAGCTTCATTCAACAGGTTTTTAATCCCGCCTTTAATTTCAAAATTATTTCCAAAACCTTTTGAGAAAGTAATATCCAAAGAATTTCCCGGAATTTCCCATGTATTTGGATAATCTTTGGAACCTAACGCCGCAATTCTTTTTCCAATGCGGTTATATAATATACTGAGCACAAATTGCCTCTTACTTAACTGATATATCAAACCTGCATTTATAATATAGGGAGATTGTCCGACCATTGGCCGGTTTTTATCGCGGGCAAAAGAATAATGTGTAGTTACCTTGCTTTGAATAACTGATGCGTTAAACAGAACGGTTAAATTACTTAAATAATGAAATATTCCGTTAATATTTTCAAAGCCAGTAAACCTTTTCCTGACATCTATCTCAACACCCATGCTTTCTGATCTTTCTGTGTTAAAAGGTATATATTCCCATCCGTTTGAACCAGGGTAAAGAAGGATTTCTATGGGATTTATAAATTTTTTATAAAATAATGCCACTGAAATCAGTTCTGTCTCAGTCGGATAAATCTCATATCTGAGATCAAAATTTTGAATATAACTATTT
>JAJUGM010000430.1 GCA_029268165.1 Bacteroidota bacterium | reverse complement strand
ATAAATCATTAGGGAATTTGGTTATTGCTTTTTCTATGGTTTCAAGGGCTTTATCGGTGTTATTCTCGATATAATAGGCCATATAAAGGATATAATAGAAATACATGTTTTCCGGATATTTCTCCACAATTGATTCATATTTCTTCACATCAATATTATTATCATCCATAATTTCTTTCATACATTGGCTTAAAATTTTGTTTTCATTTTCCGAAAGGTTATCAGTATTACCTCCTTCCTGATAATCAACCAGTTCCAGGCTATCAATCTCCTTGCATTGCGGTGTATTTTCAGAATATTCAACCGTTTCTGCCGGATATCTTATTCTGTAAAAATTATCAACTATAGTTTTTGTGGTTATTAATGATATTTCCTTTTTACCTTTAAAAAAATCGATATAATCATCTGTTCCCCATGAATTAATATCATCATCCTCAAATAAGTGATCAAAATCATCATCATCAGACTCATCTTTTTCATCATTAACATAATAAACAATAAAATTACCATTACCCGCGGTTTCCTCAAGCTTTTTGATTATTGCAAGGTTTGGTTCTGAAGAAGAACTGAATATCACTGGTTTACCATCCATGCCACATTCAATATCTTCATAATCAATAAAATCGTCATCATCTTCCAGTATATATTTGCTTATAATGAAACTTTTATGTGGTTTAAATCCATATTCTTCAGCAAAACAGATGGCTGAAAAAATAATATTATGTACCAGTTTGTAGTCGGCAGGGACTAATTCGATATCTTGCTGCTCAAGCAATTCAATAAAGGAATACTTCGGATAATTAAACTGATAAAAGCTGTCTTTTAGACCAAGGCAGTTCAAGTCAACTTCATAACAAGCAAAAGTGATATTCCCGTTAATATGTTTTCGGGTAACAAAAATGGTTGCCAATTTCGACTCCTTCCAGTCTGAATTAATATAGCAATTACCCAAAGGAAGATTTCTTGCCCTTGATTTAATTGCACCTTCAGGTGTAGTTGGCAGTTTTATTTTTTTCATTTTAATCCGATTAGTTTTTTTATTTCATTCAGTTTATTAAGAGCTTCAAGAGGAGTTAAATTGTTGATATCCGTTCTGGCAATTTCATCTCTGATTTGTTTCAGCACAGGGTCATCAAGCTGAAAGATACTCAGTTGAAAACCCTCGCGTTTCTCAGCCAGGTCAGCTACAGGCTTGGTTAGCTGATGCCTGACATGTGATTTTTCAAGCTCGTGTAATACTTCATTAGCTCTGTTAACGAGGCTTCTGGGCATGCCTGCCATGCTGGCAACGTGGATGCCAAAACTGTGATGGCTACCGCCCCTGACCAGCTTGCGGAGGAAAATAACCCTGTCATCGAGCTCTTTTACTGAAACATTATAGTTTTTAACTCTCTCAAAGGAATTTTCCATTTCATTCAGTTCGTGATAATGAGTGGCGAACATGGTTTTAGCCCTGAATTTCGGATGTTCATGCAGGTATTCAACCATAGCCCATGCAATGCTAATCCCGTCGTATGTGCTTGTTCCACGCCCGATTTCATCAAGCAGAATAAGGCTGCGCGATGAGAGGTTGTTGAGGATGCTGGCCGTTTCATTCATTTCAACCATAAAAGTTGATTCGCCCATGGAAATATTATCAGAAGCCCCCACACGCGTGAATATTTTATCGACATAGCCGATATGTGCTTCCCTGGCAGGGACATAACTTCCAATCTGTGCCATTAAAACAATCAAGGCTGTCTGGCGCAATAAAGCCGATTTGCCCGACATATTAGGGCCTGTAATGATGATAATCTGTTGGGACTTATTGTCGAGCATCACATCATTGGCAATATAACTTTCACCTGCCTGAAGTTGTTTTTCGATAACCGGATGACGTCCCTGACGGATATCAATTACCTCAGAATCATTTATTTCAGGGCGGCAATAGTTATTTTCTTTAGCACATTTTGCAAATGACAACAGGCAGTCGAGGCGGGCTATTAATGAGGCATTAAGCTGTATGGGTGTAATATAATCGGCCAGCGCAGTAACAAGTTCGTTAAACAGTTTTGTTTCAAGCTCAAGTATTTTCTCTTCAGCGCCCAGTATTTTAGCCTCATATTCCTTAAGTTCCTCAGTGATGTATCTTTCGGCACTTACCAGTGTTTGTTTTCGTATCCATTCAGGTGGAACTTTGTCTTTGTGGGTATTACGTACTTCTATATAGTAACCAAACACATTATTAAAGCTGATCTTAAGTGACGATATTCCGGTCCGTTCAACTTCACGCTGTTGTATCTGCAGTAAATAATCTTTACCATGATGTAATAAATTTCTTAATTCATCGAGTTCGGCTGACACTCCGGGGGCTATTACATTGCCTCTGGCTATCATCGCCGGGGGGTCGGGCATAATTTCGCGTTCAATACGTTCGCGAATCATTATGCAAGGATTCAGTTGCTCAGCAATGCGTTGCAAAAAAGGTTCCCCTGATGAAGAACACAAATCTTTTACAGGGCATAAAGCCACAAGCGCATTTTTGATCTGAATGAGCTCACGCGGTGAAATTCTGCCCACTGCCACTTTTGAAATAACTCTTTCAAGGTCGCCTATTACTTTAATCTGTTCTTCAATTTCAGTCAGAAAATCAGAGTTGGATATAAAATAATTAACTACATCGAGCCTTTCATTGATGGGATTGATATCTTTCAGTGGCAGGGCTATCCATCGTTTGAGCAGTCTTGATCCCATGGGTGACAAGGTTTTGTCGATAACATCAATAAAAGCTTTGCCTCCTTCATAAACAGGCTGAAATAATTCAAGGTTACGGATGGTAAATTTATCAAGCCATACGTAATGATCTTCTTCAATACGT
>JAJUGM010000429.1 GCA_029268165.1 Bacteroidota bacterium | reverse complement strand
TTGCTGAACACCTGCGGCTGATTTAGCTACTTTAATAAATAAGAAAAATATACTAAAGGCTTTAACAGTATGTTAAACACACATATCAAGAATAAACAAATGCATCCAGGCGAATAAAAATTTGATGTATTTTTAGAGGAATCTCGCCAAATGAAAACAAAAATCCTGAAGCCAACTGAGGTTCAGGCCAAACTCCTCGAAATGGAAATTTAACCGGGTGTCCCATTGCGCAAAAAAGGAAGAAAGCGAAGTCAGAAAAATAATCCCAGATTTATGAACAGAAGAAAAAAGGATAATTGATTTTCTTGAGCCTGATACGAACAGGATGGTATAAAAAAACAGAGCCCCGGGTACTCTTTTGTATCCGGGGCATCATCCCACACCTAAAACTAATTAAACCCTATCAAACCGAAATTTTCAATGAAAAACTAATCATTAACCCTAAACTAACTAAACCCAAAACTCAACTATGAAAAAACTACTTTATGTCTTTATTTTTTTTATCCATTTCTCTATACAAATATACGGTCAAAAAAACCTTAAGTTACAGTTATTTACGGTGATTTTTGTTATGTAAGATGGTGATTTTTATCACTTTTATTAATTATAAGCAGGGCAGGGGATTGCCCCTTTGCTTTCGCGGCAGGTCTTCCAACGGATGAGTAAATGATGCGTCCCGTAGTTATCCTTGTATATTGACGAAAATCCAAGTTTGTAGGAATAGGCTATTTCAAACCGTTTAAGTTGCATTCCTAGCGCAGGTAATAATTGAAATACTCCTCCTGTGTTGCCCGTAATATACTGCCTTGCCGATATGCCAAGCCAAAATGTTTTTCTGTAATACACCTTCAGGTTTAAATCTAATCGTTTATAAATTAATTCTTTATAATGAAATGCCCCGGATGGTTCGAGTTCAATTTCCTTGCTCCTGAGCGGCAATATGATTCCTGCATGTGCAATAAATAACCGCTGGTTACGGTCGGCTTCTACAGGGTTGGTTACATACGACAGGGCCGGCAACAGGTTTGATGCCGATATACCACTATAAAACGACTCATTATATATAGCCATTCCAATATTCAGTTGAGGGTTCCATACGCTGACACGGTTACCAGATATTACGGGGTCATTGTTATAATTATAAAAATTATATTCGTTTACCGAAGTCTGTTTCGCTCCTGCAGCAAGGCCCATTGATAGCATAGTTTCGCCGGCATCTGATAATAATACATGATAGGCATATATAAGCCATGCATCCATATTGCGAAATGCACCGTTCTGGTCACGTGTAAGCATAAGTCCCACACCATTGTAATTTTGTGCGCTTGAAAATGAAACCCTTCCACGGCCGAAAATATTTTGGGTATTTGGTGCTGCTTTCATCCCAAGCCACTGGTGGTTGTCGGCAATACTCAGGGCAAGGCAGTTATACATACCTGCATAGGCAGGATTGAGAATTTCATGTTCGGGTAAATACTGATTATAAACAGAGATATCCTGTGATTTCAGGAAATAATTAATAGCTGATGCGAGTAATAAAAGCAATATTCTTTTCATCATCTTATCACTGTGACATAACCTCTTAGCGGTTCCGAACCATCGTCAAAAGTTATTACATACCAATATGAATCGGCTTTAACCGAAACTCCGTTATATCTGCCGTCCCATCCGTTTTGATCTCCACGGTATTTTGTCAGCCTGTTGCCATAACGGTCAAAGATTTCAATAGTGGCCCCCGGATTGGTTTTGAAATAATCTATTTCCCATGTATCATTAATGCCATCGCTATTGGGAGTGAAAAACTCGGGAATATACAGTTTAATGGTTATGTTAATCTGGTCAGAAGCTTTACAGCCATTGGTATCAGTAACTATAACACTGTATGTTCCTGGCTGGCTTATGGTTATGGCAGATGTTGTTTCGCCGTCTGACCATTCATAAGCTCTGAAATCACTTCCCGGGCTAATTGTAACTGTAGTTCCCGGGAGCAGTGCTGTGTCATTACCCAGGGAAATATCAGGATTTTCAAAAACAATTACATTTTTGCACAATACCTGTTCTGTGGGTAAGCCTTCATCAAGTTTAAGCGTAACGTTATATACGCCGGGCTGGTTATAGGTAACTTTAGGAGGGTTTCTTTCTGTTGATGAGGCCAGTGACGCATTATCACAGGGCGGAAAAAATATGCGCGTGAGGGTATTATTGATGTTGGCTGTAAGCACAAACAGGGTATCATTTTCACGAAATACATCCGATAAGCCATGTGGCTGGTACATATCACCTATGTTTCCTATCGCCTGGAAAGCAGGGCTGTTAAAAGCATTATCACTGAAATCAACTCGCACTACTTCGCTTATATAATGATTTACTGCTATGCCAAAAACCATTTCGCAATCCCTGATCATGGTAAAATCAAAAGGCGAAGACAGTATCCCTGTTCCGCCCAGGTTTGTACCTGAAGGGTTATTTAACAACGAATTTCCGAAGTCTATTCTTGAAAGGGTATGCGAGCCGAAATTGGTAACAAACATAAGCCAGTTTCCGTTTTCCATCATAACATGTATGCCGCATGGCTGGTCAAGGCTGGCCGGATTGCCCAGATTCTCTCCGTTGGGCGGGTTATTAAGCCCGTTATTGAAAATAAATCGTGTAATAGTGCTTGTGGTGTAATTTACAGTCAGGCCAACCCATATTCCGTTTTCCTTGTAAAGAAACAAATCCATCGGATATGAGAGGCTGCCCATGTTCCCCAGATTAGTAATAACAGGATTATTCACCAGATTGTTGCCAAATTCAAGCCTGATCAATGATGATTCATTGCCAATGCCACCGGTAATGAATCCATACCAGTTGCCGTTATCATTTACAACCTGGATGCCTTCAATATGATTTATACCGCCAGC
>JAJUGM010000428.1 GCA_029268165.1 Bacteroidota bacterium | reverse complement strand
ATTAAAGTTTTAAGCTTTAAATAACTGTTGTTAAAGTTAAATTTAACCTCGTTAAGCTGTTGTTTTATTTGTTGTTGTTTGGCCTTGATGTTCAACAGTTCAAGATTATTAATATCACCTTTGGTGTTTCTTAAAGTTGCCCCTTTAATAATATTAAGGTATAGGCTATCTATTTTTTCATAAATACGTATTTTTTCATTTAATATCTGAAGCTCGATATAATTCATTAATACCTGTTTTATTAATTTTTCACTTTGCATTTGCAGATCAATACCGGCGATTTGTTGTTCAATTTTTTTAGCTTTCAATTCAGCATTATAAAGAGAGGGAAAGCTAAAATTCTGAACAACACCCCAGACATGAAGGGGGTAATTATTCTCTGCAATATAATTCTGGTCCAGGCCATAAGTAAAGATAGTTTTGTCCAATGCAACTGCAGAGGGTATTAATGCCTTTTGCTCGTCAACTTTTAATGAACAGGCTTTTAATTCCTTATTATTCTGCAGAGCAATATTTATGGCATCTTCAATTTTTAACTCTTTATTCTGTGCAAATAAATTAATGGATGGCAATAAAAGCATTAGTATGATAAGGGTTTGTTTTGCCCGTATAAAACGCAAAGGGAACAGTTTAATTCCAATAACATTGTAAAAAATTTCAAATAATAAAGGCAGCGCAATCATTGTGAGCATGGTTGATGTAAATAATCCTCCAATTACGACAGTTGCAAGAGGACGCTGTACTTCAGCCCCTGCTCCGTTTGACACGGCCATAGGAAGGAATCCCATGGCAGCTGCTCCGGCAGTAAGCATAACCGGGCGAAGCCTGGAAGTAGTCCCCTGTATTATTAATTCATGCATACTCATGGTTCCGTTGTGCATAAGTTCCTTTAAATGTTCAATTAATACTATTCCATTAAGTACAGCTATTCCAAAAAGGGCAATGAACCCAACACCTGCAGAAACACTAAAAGGCATACCCCTGATCCATAGTAACAGGACACCTCCCACAGCAGCCAGGGGTATAGCTGTAAAAATCATAATGGCATCTTTGAATGACGTAAAGGCAAAATGCAGGAAAATAAAAATCAACAGAAGTGCTACGGGTACGGCAATAAGTAACCGGTTTGTTGCGTTCTGCAGATTTTCAAATTGTCCGCCATAAGCTATATAAGTACCTGGTTTTAAAGTTAGATTATTATCTAATGTAGTCTGAATATCTTTTACAACAGACTGAAGATCACGGTTTCGCACATTAACACTGACAACTACCCGGCGATGTGCATTTTCTCTGGATATTTTTGCAGGGCCTTCGGTGTATTGAATATCGGCAAGTTCTGATAGTGGAATCTGATAACCATTGCTCAAAGGAACCCTAAGCTGCCTGATGTCATTAATATCGGTCCGGCTTTTTTTATCGAAGCGCACTACCAGATCAAAACGTTTCTCTCCTTCAAAAACAACACCGGTAGCCTCTCCGCCGAATGCTGCTGCAAGGTAACTGTTTAATGTGCTGACATCTGTACCGTAATATGCAATTTTTGCCCGGTTATAATTAATCTTTATCTGGGGCAGACCTGCTGTTTTTTCCAGAATAATATCGCCTGCTCCAGGTATTCCTTCAATCAGCCTTCTGATTTCTATGGCTTTTTTATCGATATACTCCAGGTCATCTCCAAAGATTTTAATGGCAATGTCTGAACGGACCCCGGTAATAAGCTCATTAAAACGCATTTCTATGGGTTGTGTAAATTCATAATCAATTCCAGGAAGGACTGAAAGAGCCTCCTTGAATTTTTCAGCCAAACCCTCTTTTGTTTTTGCACTTGTCCATTTTTTCCGTGGCTTAAGTTTGATAATCATATCCACTTCTTCCATTGACATGGGGTCAGTAGGAACCTCTGCTGCGCCAATCCTGCTGACAACCTTTTCAACCTCGGGGAAATTATTTATCAGTATCTGTTCCATCCTGGTGGTAGTTTCAATGGTTTTTGACAGTGATGTGCCTGTTTTTAACACAGGTTGAATTACAAAGTCGCCTTCATCCAGGGTCGGCACAAACTCTCCTCCAATCTGTGTAAACAGAAAGGCGGTTAAAAGTAATGATACTATTGCTGCACTAAGCACAATTCTTTTATGAGTGCAAGCCCAATGTATTACAGGCGAGTAGGATTTGTGTACTAAATTCATTATCCAGTCAGATACATTTTTATTTTCTGATTTTCTGGGTTTCAGAAACAATGATGATGCCACCGGTAACCAGGTTAAACCCATGATCATTGCCCCTATAATAGCAAAGCAGAAAGACAGGGCCATGGGTCTAAACATCTTTCCTTCAACACCGCTTAAAGAGAGAATCGGAATAAACACTATTAAAATGATGATTTGGCCAAATATGGCGGATTTCATCATCTTTGACGATCCGAAAAATGATATTTCATCCATCATTACTGCCCTTTCTTCATCATCTTTAATTTCAATTTCATTTTTCCTTTCAGAAATTTTTAGGGCAATGAACTCCACAATAATCACCGCTCCATCTATGATTATACCGAAGTCGAGCGCGCCAAGGCTCATCAGGTTGGCGTCAATACCAAAAATGTACATCATTGAAATGGTAAAAAGCAGGGCAAGAGGAATCACAGATGTTATTACCAGGGCAGAACGGATATTGCCGAGAATCAGTATCACCGTAAACATTACAATTATTGCGCCAAGTACCAGGTTTTCAACAACAGTAAATGATGTTTTTGCAACAAGTTCGCTTCTGTCAACAATAGGGTTTATATAGATCCCCTCAGGCAGATTCTTCTGAATTTCTGCTACCCTTTTTTTTACTTCAGCTATTACCTTTTTAGAGTTTGCATTTTTAAGCATCATTACCTGCCCAAGAACTGTTTCTCCCT
>JAJUGM010000427.1 GCA_029268165.1 Bacteroidota bacterium | reverse complement strand
GATATATTCACACGGTTCATGTCAGGTTCAGGAAGTTCACCCATATCGGGAATTAAAAACAATTGAATATTTCCGTTTTCAATATTTCCATAATAGCCCGATTCTACCGGATAACCTTTTCCGGGGTAGGATTCAACAATAATCGCAAAAAATAGGCTATCTAATCCCGATAACCACTGAGCTATATAAGGCACTTCTATTTTTATTTTCCATAAATAACTACCATTGCCAATATTTATTTTAAATAGATTACGTCCATCAATTTGTAAAATTTGATCATTTACCTTATAAAAATTTTCCAATCTAAAAAAATCCCATTGTTCTATATAATCTTGTCTCCAAATAATTTCCCCTGTATTAATTTCCACTCCTGAAAAATAAGCAATATTACTTTTATCTATTGAGCCCATTAAAGCTATATTTTTGTACCATGCTGGGCCACTAACTATTACCCCAATTGGTGAATTAACTGAAAGCCTGGTACGCCATAACCATGGCTGGCCTATAATTACGCCATTTTCATCTTTAATTATTGATGAATTATCTTTTTCACAGCATGAGGCAAAAAGAATTAATAATGAAAAAATACATACAATTCTCATTATTTATCATTTATTATTTAACTTAAAAAATAATCTGTCAGTGCTTGTTGAGATTTCTCCTGTAAATACCTTATTTAACTGGTCTCGCGCATAAGGGTCTTTTGTCACCTCCTCATGGTTCATGTGCAGCAGTTCAACTTTTTTAAGGCATCCGGGCAGCGCCATCTGGGTTGATACAGGCAGCAGCCCGTCACTTGGCTCTTCAACAATTACGCTCACGGTTTTTGTTACCGTAACCCATTCCTCTTCACAGGGTTTTATAATCATGGTGCTTTTTCCGGCTTTTTTCAATAACTAAAATGCCTTAATGTATGTTTTTAGTTATCAATTATATAAATTTAAAAACTATTTTTTTATTTCAAAATTCTAATGACAAATATACAACATAAGGCTTTGAAATTCAGGAATGTAGTTATTGTTTTTTTTATCAGCCTTTTTCAGGTTGCCTAAGCTGGTGAATTATATCGGGCTTTTTCTCCAACAACTATAAAATAGCTGTTTCTAACCATCAAATAATTATGCTAATATAACAATGATATTTATTATCTGAACGTTGAGTACTAAAACTGTTTCATTTTTGAAACATTCATGCTATTTTTGGAGTATAATAATATTTAGGCAAAACCATTTTCACCAAAAGTGAAAGTATCTGAATTTTAATAACTAAACCGTTATTTATGAAAAAAATTACTCTTTTTATTCCGTTCTGCTTTTTATTTTTTTCAGTTTTTACCCAACCCGGATCAGTAATTCCTACCGGTTCATCGCAGGACAATTTCCTTGCAGCTTATAAAAGTGTTTTGTACGTTGCCGGTGCAGCATATCATGAAACCGGGGTTACGAACTCTCTTTTTAACAATTATGGCGAACACTCCGTTTACTGGGTAACCTCAGGCAGTAACAAAGGCAATTTTATTATACCGGTTGAGCTGCCATCACAGTTTTCATCTGTCACGCGCAGTTATTTCGGTAGTTATAACTGGGCATCAGTTGAGCACCGGTCAGTTCAGTTTAATGAGCAGACGGATAAAATAATTATTTTCCGCAGCAGTATTAAGGCAAACGATAATACGGTCAGCTGGGAAGCGGTCTATTTCAGAAACCTTTTTGAGACATACCTGTTCCCTGATGTAATTGAATACGCCGACGAGCAAAAGATAATGAACAACGGCCTCTCTGATTCAGTGAAAATACTGATCATCCCGTCATGTAACTTCAAAGGAGATGACGGCAGGTTTTACATTGATCAGATAATAGCTGCTTATCCAGGCCTGAAAGAAAAAATTGACATGTTTCTGGCACGGGGAGGAAATATTTATGCTGAAGGAAATGCAGTATATATGCTTGAAAAGATGGGATACCTTCAGTCAGGAGCAGTTAACTTTTCAAGTGTTTTAAACAGTGGCACTGAAGGAATGGTAAGTATAACAGTGGCATCGCCTTTGCATCCGGCTGGCTTTAATGCCACTGATGCAGAAAATAAAATTTATTCAGGAGCTATCCCAATGGTTAATACCAATGGTTTAAATATTATTGCCACAGCTCAGGCCGATAGCAGGCCTGTTTTATTTGAAAAGAGGACAGGCTCAGGCGGCAAAATAATATGTAATCTGGGACTTCCAACAGCAGGGGGAATGGCTGGTACAGGACAGAACCGCCGACAGCTGCAGTGGACACTCAACAGTCTTTTTTATACCTTGTCGCACAGCCTTGATGTCGTAAGGCGTGTTGAAAACCAGTTGCCATCCTATCTGGGTGTTGGCGATAATGCTGTATCGTTTGACAGAGTTGACACTTTTGATGTAGTTGTTACGCTACGGAACCTTGGTAGTGAAGAGATACATAATATCAGTGTAAATGAGCACATTGGCCGATATTTCCGGTTTGTTGAAGCAGTATCATTCCCGGGTTCGTTTTCAACATCCGATACAACACTCACATTTAGCGGCATAACACTTGCCCCCAAGGAAGAAAAATTTATTGTTTACCGTTTGCGTACACCTGACTCCGATGACCCGATACATGAAAAAATTGATGATTACCTGGTTGACAAGCAATACCTGATAGCTTCAGTTGCAGGTATTACTTATAATATCACTTCAGAAGGCATTATGGCTTTAGGTAAAAAGCACGATTATGCCAATGCCATGTTTAGTGCAAGGATATTTGCTGATACAGATGTGAACTGGAAAAATTTTCTCGGCCTGTATTATCAGCCTTTCAAAGTATTTATGATCATGGAAAACAAACAGCGCACGCCGGCCGAAGATGTTGTTTACACGCAATACATACCCAAGGATGTT
>JAJUGM010000426.1 GCA_029268165.1 Bacteroidota bacterium | reverse complement strand
CTTTCATCATTTATTCAAACACCATTGGCCATGACTATGCACTTGACGATGCTATGGTAATTACACATAATCATTACACGAAACAAGGTTTGAATGGATTAAAAGATATTTTTGTGAACGATTCTTTCAAAGGTTTTTTTCAGGAGAAAACAGTTTATTTGCCCGGCGGTCGCTACCGGCCTTTATCCATTGCAACATTTGCTCTTGAGTATGAAATATTCGGCCTTAATCCGCACATAAGTCATCTGATAAACATTTTAATTTATGCAATTACCGGCCTGATTTTATTCCGTTTACTCAGATTATTGGCAAACAGTCGGAACATAACAAAGCAATGGTTATTATTTTCTGCACTATCTGTATTTATTTTTTTAGCACACCCAGTTCATACCGAGGCTGTAACTAATATTAAAGGCAGGGATGAACTGCTGGCTCTGTTATTTGCATTGATAACACTGCAATCTGTAATTAAGTACGTTGATACGAATAATCTTTTATGGCTTATTGCCGGATTCCTAAGTATTTCTCTTGCGCTGCTTTCTAAAGAAAATGCTATAGTCTTTGTCGCTTTAGCTCCACTGACAGTTTACTTTTTCAGGAATACTGATTTCAGGCATGTTGCAATATCCTTAATCCCCTTATTATTGGCTACCCTGATAATATTTATGATACGGTTGAAAATCACGGGTAGTTTTAAAATACAAGCACCAGGCGATTTAATGAATAACCCCTATTTGAATGCTAATCTCAGTGAAAAATATACAACCATTATTCTTACTCTTGGTATTTATTTGAAACTACTTTTTTGGCCACATCCGCTTACTTTTGACTATTATCCCTATCATATTAAATTAACACACTGGAATGATCCATGGGTGATACTAATCTTATTACTATTTGGGGGTTTGATTATTTATGCTTTAATAAAATTAAGCCAAAAATCTATTTTAGCATATTCCGTGCTGTTTTTTATTGTCTGTCTGCTGCCTGTGTCAAATTTATTCATTAACGTAGGGACTTTTATGAATGAGCGTTTTGTATATCAGGCAAGTATTGGTTTTACAATCGGTATTTCCTATTTATTGGTATATTTTTCACAAAAGATTCCGTATACTTCTTTGAAAACATTTATTGTCACTGCAGTTTTGGTTGTTATTTCAGGTTTTTCTGTTCTGACATTTTCACGTAATTATGCATGGAAAAATGATTTCACTTTATTTCTTATAGATGTAAAAACCTCATCCAACAGTGCGAAAAGCAATTATGCCGCTGGTGCCATACTGGTAGATTCTGCTCTGAATATAACCAGTCAGGCCGAAAGAAACAGGTTTCTTTTACTTGCCATTGAATACCTGACAAAAGCATCCACCATCGACAGCACGTTCGGTGATGTATGGCGAAGGCTTGGTACCGCCTACTTTGAATTAAATCACGATGTCCAAAAGGCTTTTAAATATTATTGTAAAGCCATTCGAAATAATATGGGCGATCAAACATCTTATAATCATATTCATTATATTCTGTCAAAGTATGACAATCCGGATATAAAAATACGCATGTATGAGGAATTATTGAAAATAAATCCGCGGCGGCCCGATGTTTATTCAAAGCTTGGCATAATATATGGTAAGGAAAAAAACAATTACCCTGCGGCAATAGAATATTATGAAAAGGCGATTTTATTAAATCCATCTTACATTGAGGCATATAAAGGAATAGGATTATCGTATGCCTTGTCAGGTAATATTGAGAAAGCAACTGAATGGCTGGAGAAGGCAATAAAAATAAATCCGTCAGATGCCGGCATCTTTAAAATAATGGGTTTTGTTGCAAAATTATCAGGTGACAGTGAAAAAGCAAATCATTATTATTCAAAGGCGAGCCAGTTAGAAAATAAGTAAATTAATATACCTCAGGAACAAAGGTTTGGTCTGTTATTGGTGGTCTTACATAGGCTTTCCGGTCTTTCCGAGGAGGGAGCTCAATGGGCTCCGGTGTCAGGTCTTCATAAGGTATCAGACTCAGGAGATGATGAATACAGTTAAGTCTGGCCTTGCGCTTATTATCAGCCTGAACAACATACCAGGGTGCCTGTTTGATATCTGTATATTTGAACATTTCGTCTTTAGCTTCAGAATATTCCACCCACTTTTCACGTGAAGCCAGGTCCATCGGGCTTAACTTCCAGCGTTTGGTAGGGTCTTCAATACGAGCTTTAAACCGGCGTTCCTGTTCCTCATCAGAAACTGAAAACCAATATTTAATAAGAATAATGCCTGAGCGGATCAGCATTCTTTCAAACTCGGGGCAACTGCGTAAGAATTCGCTGTATTCATCATCAGTACAAAAGCCCATTACGTGTTCAACCCCTGCACGGTTATACCAGCTGCGGTCGAAGAGAACCATTTCGCCACCCGATGGCAAATGAGCAACATACCGCTGAAAGTACCACTGGCTTTTTTCCCGCTCGGTAGGTGTGCCTAAAGCTACAACCCTGCATATACGGGGATTGAGGCGCTGGTTTATCCTTTTAATGACTCCGCCTTTACCAGCCGCATCACGGCCTTCGAAAATAACAACCACCTTGAGGCCTTTGTATTTTATCCACTCCTGAAGTTTTACGAGTTCAATCTGCAACTTTTTAAGTTCACGGTAATAAAACTTTTTCTTTAGCTTTTTCATTTTTGGCTTATCAGGTGGTGACGATTCATTAAGTTGATGACCAGATTCTTCCGTGCCTTTTTCTTTGATTTTTTTGTTTTTTTTCATGATTTTTTCATTTTTTCAGACCTGACAGGTTTCAAAAACCTGTTAGGTCTGTTAATTTATTAAAAAAACGTGAGTTCGGGCATTAATTAACAGGTTGTTAATAACTTAAATATTTTAATAGTAAAGAAAAGGGAACTTAGGGTT
>JAJUGM010000425.1 GCA_029268165.1 Bacteroidota bacterium | reverse complement strand
AGCCCAATATTGATCCGTATAAAAAGTTTTATGCAATTCCCAGTCTGGAACAGACAGCCATTCAGCTAAATGAGGCATCCAGACTTGCAGATACCACTATTGACTATTTTGTTGCACCCGAAACATCCATCAATAATAATATATGGCTGGATGAGATGGAATATGTGCCGGATATCCGGATGATACGTAATTTTCTGAGTAATTACCCCAAAGCAAAATACGTAGTGGGGATACAATGTTACAGGCGTTTTAAACCGGGAGAAAAACTTCCTGATAATGCCCGCAACATACCAGGTACTGACCTGTATTATGATGCTTATAACGCAGCTATTCAGATAGATTCAACTCCAAATATTCCGTTTTATTTTAAATCGCAGCTGGTTACGGGTGTTGAAAAGATGCCTTATGCACACCACCTTAAATTTCTGGAAAAACTCACATTGCGTCTGGGAGGTACATTCCGCGGATGGGGGACACAGAAAACAAGGGAGAACTTTATTTCAGCCAATGATTCTGTGAGCATTGCTCCGGTTATTTGTTATGAATCAGTCTTTGGTGAATATGTAACCGAATATGTCAAAAAAGGGGCTAACCTGATTTTTGTAATCACCAACGACGGATGGTGGGGTAATACTCCAGGCCACAGGCAGCATAATGCTTTTTCGAGTATCAGGGCTGTTGAAACGCGGAGAAGTATTGCAAGGTCGGCCAACACGGGCATTTCATGCTTTATCAACCAGCGGGGCGAAATATTGCAAAAACTCACTTGGTGGAAACGTGGCGCTCTGAAGGATACTATTAATGCCAATGACAGAATTACGTTTTATGTGAAACACGGGGATTACATAGGCCGTGCCGCAAGATATTTTTCGTTATTAATTATTTTACTGCTAATTGTAAATGTTGCACGGAAAACATTTATTAAGGCCACAAAATAAACCCATCTGATGATTTCTTTATCACTTCGTAACTTAGTTAGCTAGTCACTTTAAAGAAATAGAAAGCTAAGGTTAGCATAAAGATTCTTAATCATTTCATCACTTCATCCCCAAAAAAATTTTCATTTCTCATAAAATTATCTATTTTTGCTTTTGCTTTCACTAAGGGGGTGCCTTAAATAACAGGCTGAGATTATACCCTTAGAACCTGATCCGGGTAATGCCGGCGAAGGGAATTGGTGGACAATGCATTGCACTGTCCCCGGCAAATTCAGTAACATAAAAACCAGACATTATGAAGCAAGCATTGTTTATTCTTGCATGGGTATCCGGTTTTGGATATTTACATGCACAGTTCGCTATCAGAGGGACTGTAAAAGACCGGGAGGAGAATCCGCTAACCGGGGCTAACGTTATTGTGAAGAATACCTATCTGGGAACGGTAACCGACCAGCAGGGCAAATTCAACATTGACGGTTTAAAAGCCGGAAAATACACACTTCAGGTATCATTTATAGGCTTTGAACCTGTCGAAAAGCATGTCAGTCTGAATGGCAATGATACAATTGACGTAGCTCTTGAGCCGTCAAATGTTATGGGCGAAGAAGTGATTATTTCGGCGGTAAGGGCAACACAAAAAACACCGGCAACTTACAGTGTGATTCAGGCTGAAAAACTTGCAGGTATTAATCTGGGCAAGGACCTGCCCTACCTGATAGCCGGCGAGCCATCGGTGGTAGTTACTTCCGATGCCGGAAACGGTGTGGGATATACCGGACTCAGAATAAGAGGCAGTGACCTGACACGCATTAATGTAACAATTAACGGCATTCCGGTTAATGACCCCGAATCACATTATGTCTTTTGGGTTGACCTGCCCGACTTTGCCAGCTCGATTAACAGCATGCAGATTCAACGGGGCGTGGGATCATCAACCAACGGGGCAGGCGCATTCGGCGCATCTGTTAACATAGAAACCGGCGCAGTTAAGAGAAATCCGTATGCTGAAATTAATAGTTCTTATGGCTCGTTCAATACGTTTAAGAATACCATTAAACTGGGAACAGGGATCTTAAATGATCACTGGTACTTCGAAGGAAGGGCATCTGTGATAAAATCTGACGGATATATCGACAGGGCCTATGCCGATTTGAAATCAGTTTATCTGCAAGGCGGCTACAGCAGCGAAAATACAATAGTAAAAGCAATAGCTTTCAGCGGACTTGAACATACTTACCAGGCATGGTATGGCATTGATGCAGAAACCATGAAAACATCACGTACCTTCAACTGGGCCGGTGCAATTTTTAATGAAGATGGCAGCATAAGTTTTTACCCTGAGCAGGTGGACCATTACCAGCAGGATTATTATCAATTGCATTTCTCCCAGCAGATAACCCCCGCATTCAAGATAAATTTATCAGGCCATTATACCTACGGAAGAGGTTATTATGAAGAATACAGGCAGAACGAGCCTTTTGATGAATATGGGCTTGAACCGGTTTATTTTGGTCTGGATAGCTTAGCCTACGGGGAATCATTCTCATATTTTTTTCATGATACAATAAGCGCAACTGATTTAATCCGCCGCCGCTGGCTCGATAATCATTTTTATGGTGTTACATACTCATTGCATTATCAGTTACCAAAGATTGATTTGCTTTTTGGCGGGGCTTTTAATACATATGCCCATGCGCGGCATTTTGGCGAAATTATCTGGGCTGAATATTCAAGCCAGGCTGAAAAAAATCATGTTTATTATGATAACACTGCCAATAAAAATGATTTTAATTCTTTTATTAAATTAATTTATTCGCCTGTTGGGCAACTGAGTATATACGGAGACTTACAGTACAGAAATATTAATTATAATATTCAAGGAACTGAATCAGGATTAGATACAATTGACTTCAGTGAAACCTTTCATTTCTTTAATCCAAAAGCCGGTTTAACCTATGCCCTGCCTGATGCCACCACCATTT
>JAJUGM010000424.1 GCA_029268165.1 Bacteroidota bacterium | reverse complement strand
TATGCTGAATTACGCAGGAAAAATGGTTATCCCGAGCCTTATGGCATCAAATACTGGAGTCTAGGAAATGAAATGGACGGATTCTGGCAGATGGGACACCTGAATGCTGAAGATTATAGTAAAAAAGCCCGCGAAGCTGCCAAGTTGATGAAACTAACTGATCCGAATATTAAACTGATAGCTGCCGGATCTTCAAATTACAGACCAGATGCTGATCCCGATGAATGGAATGAAACCATTATCCGGGAACTTCGTGATGTGGTTGACTATATTGCACTGCATATTTATGTCGGCAATCCTGATAACAACTACTACAACTTTATGGCAACTCCATTGGTACTCGAAGAAAGAACAAGAATAACCAGAGGTATTATTGACAAATACATGCAGAAATCACATAGGGGAAACCGGCCACCAATGTATATAGCATGGGATGAGTATAATGTTTGGTATCGTGCCCGCACCGACGAATCAATGCAAGGTACAAGAGCACTTGAAGAACACTATAATCTTGAGGATGCACTGGTGATAGCCGGTTTCCTTAATGCCTTTGTCCGTAACGCTGATATAGTTAAAATGGCCAATATGGCACAGTTGGTTAATGTTATCGCCCCGATTTTTACCAGTGAATCTGATATGTTTAAGCAAACCATATATTATCCGTTGCAGCTTTTTGCTAACAACATGCATGGTACCTCACTTGATGTATTTGTTGATTGCGAGAAGTACAATACGGATGAATTTTTTATCGGACTGGGGGAGAGCAAGACAAGACAAAGTAATGTGCCTTATCTCGATGTCTCAGCAGCTTATAAAGACGGTGAAGTAACTATTTGTGTGGTTAACCGTAACAAAGATAAAGCTATAAATACAGACCTGATTTGCCAGAAAGGAGTATTTTCAGGTAACTTTAAAATATATGAAATTAATGGCCCCGATATTAAATCGATGAATGATTTCGGAAAGGAACTGGTCAAAACACAAACAAAACCGGATATTAAAGCCAAAGGAACAACAATTACCTATTCGTTTCCGCCTCATTCAATTACCATGTTGAAAGGTAGAATAGAATAGTATTGAAATTTATTAGTTAGCTTTTCCATAGAAGTTTTTAAATTTATAAGAAAATTCAATGTTTTTTCATGTATTTTAAACGTTTAATCGTCTATGCTGTAATAATTGGCATAATCTTTAATGCCTGCAAAAAAAACCTGATGATTCAAACGGAAATCCGGTTGTTCCGCCTGAAGACACTATAGATTATCAGTGCTCAGGAGAATCTGTTGATGTGCGGAGCATTAATGATACATACTATGATAAATACAGCTTTGATTATGTATATCAATGGGGACCCTATAATGTACACGATCCTTCACTAATATTTAACGAAGGCTGTTTTTATTGTTTTTCCACTGATGTAATGTATGGTCTGTCAATATTAAGAAGCGGCCTTCAAATCAGGGCTTCACATGATTTATTTTCATGGGAATTTAAGGGCTGGGCATTTAAAGGATTACCTTCTCTGGCTGTTGATTACATTACCTCAAATGGAAGCACACCTGTTAATAATGTCTGGGCACCATATATTGTTAAAATAAATAATGAATTTCGTCTATATTATTCTCAGGCATCAGATAAAGCAAAACTCAGTGCCATAGGACTTGCTGCAAGCAAAATGATCAAAGGGCCGTGGATTGAAAAGGGGCTTGAGGTTACTTCGAATGAGAACATTACTATGCCCAATGCAATAGATCCAACCGTAATTGTTGACAATTCAGGTCGGCACTGGATGTTTTACGGCTCTTCATGGGACGGTATTTATATCCTGGAACTTAATCCTGAAACCGGTTTAGCCAAGGCCTCGGGTTCAAAAGGCAAAAGGATTGCGCACCGAGGTTTTACAAATAATGTTATGAACGGGAATATTGAAGCGCCTGAAATAATATATAACGCTGCCTTAAATAAATATTACCTGTTTATATCATATGACTGGCTCGAAACAAAATACAACGTAAGGGTAGGCAGAGCTGATAAAGTCGATGGGCCATATTATGATTATAATGGCACTGATTTAAATACTTATGCTGATAATATCCCCATGATTATTGCTCCTTATGCATTTACCGGACACAATGGCTGGCAAGGAACAGGGCATTGTTCGGTATTTGAAAGTAACGGACAATACTACATTGCACATCAGGGTCGCCCCGCAGTAAATAAATACTTTATGAACCTCCATGTGCGCAGACTATTATGGACAGAAGACGGATGGCCTGTGGTTTCACCTGAACGATACGCGGGAATAGAACCTATACCTGTTGACTCTAATGAGATACCAGGACAATGGGAACGGATCGAGTTTAAATATAATGTTGTTCCTGGTTTTGCAGAAACCCAAACAAGTGCCGATATTCAGAAAGCTGTCAAAATAGCCCTTAATAATGATGGAACTATTATCGAAAATGCTGATGAATAATGGTCTATTGAAAATCAAACCCTTCAATTGACATGGAGTAATGGTACCATTGATAAAGTTATTGTTGAAAGAGGATGGGACTGGGAAAATAAAAAAGAAACGATTCTTTTTACTGGCCTTAATAATGCGGGCACTGCAATCTGGGGCAAAAAATCATAATAATAGTTATTCTGTATACCAACTTGATTTTCTTTTTGAGTTTACTATTTGAAAAAGAAGTTATATATTTAAAAAAAAATAATCAATTCATAAAAATTTTAATATGAACAGGAATAGTATCACAAAAGCAGTGCTGGCGATATTTTTCTGCCAGCTAACTCACTTATATGCCCAACAGGTTAAGACAGCCGATCTTATTATAAATGCAGATATGGGCAAAAATACAATAAGCAGACATATTTATGGTCATTTTTCTGAACATCTCGGGCATTGCATTTATGGCGGATACT
>JAJUGM010000423.1 GCA_029268165.1 Bacteroidota bacterium | reverse complement strand
ATTAGACTGATTAGCCGGAATGAACTCAACGGTTATCCCGTAAACGCTGAAGAATATTCAATGGTGGGCATCAATCCGGTTAAGGCCGATGTTATTTATTTCGGAGGGTGTATGACGCATCAGACACCGTCTATAAAAAGGTCAATGGTTAAAATAATGCGTGCAGCCAATGTTAACTACTGGTTCATGGATGAGCATGGAGGTATATGCTGCGGCAGACCTTCAATTCTTGCAGGCCACATGCAGCAGGCAAAAGCTATTATAGAAAATAATATCAGACTGATTAAACAAAGCGGAGCTAAAACATTTGTCACCTCCTGCCCTATTTGTTATAAAGTATTTAAACAAGACTATCATCTGAATATTACCATTCTGCACCATACGCAATTTATTAATGAACTGATTAGTAAAAACAGACTTAATGTTTCGTTTACCGGTCATGCAGCCGTTTACCACGATCCTTGTGAACTGAGCCGTGATATCAGAGTTTACGATGAACCCAGAAGTGCACTAAAAAAAGTTGTGCACCTCACTCAGAACTCTTATGAAAAGGATAATTCATTGTGTTGTGGAGGCAGTCTCGCCAACCTGTCAATTTCAATGGAAAAAAGACAGGAAATTACCCGTGATGCTTATGATAAACTCACAACATCGCACCCTGATTATCTGATAACATCATGCCCACAGTGCAAAAAGAGTTTTGCAAAAGAAGCAGATATCCCCGTATTTGATATTGCAGAACTGATATGGCAGGGTGTAAAACTTGCCACAGCAATTCAACAGGAAGAAATAAGGCAAAAAGAACTCAATACGGTTGATCTGAAGCATATGCTGACTACTGCTGGTTAACGAGTTTTCATTTGATATCTGTGCAAGAAGTAAACATAATATTGAATATATTCGTATAAAATATTAATATATTGCTTCATGCTGCAGAAAAAAATGTCTTTTATGGTTTCCCTTTTAATTAATCAATTGCTTAAAAAAACCCAATTATCAAAACTACTTCTGATTTTATTCACTGTGAGTTATTTCCCTCATCCATGTTTATCAGCCGAAATTAAACTCGAAGCCGAAAATGCATCACTTACAGGTGTAACAAAATCAACTTCCTATGCCGGATATTCAGGAACTGGTTATGTATCAGGTTTTGATAACAGTGCTGATAAAATTACCTTTACTTTCAATGCCACAACTGGTTTGTATGATTTATTTATTGGCTTTTGCACACCAAACGGTGAAAAGGGCTATGACCTTAGTGTCAACGGAAGCAGTTCAACCGGAATGTTTACATTCTCAAATACATTCATTGAGGCTAATTCAGGCAAAGTATCACTTAATGAAGGACAAAATGTAATTATTATAGGTAACGGCTGGGGATGGTTCTATATTGATTATATCAGGCTAATCCCGACAGTTGCATCAGTACCATTAAAACCGTCACAGGGGTTAAGTGACTCATTAGCTACCCAGTCAGCAAAAGATCTGTATGCCAGGCTTTCAGGCCTCTATGGACAGAAAGTGCTTTCAGGACAATTCGGACTTGAAGATTTGCAGTATGTTAAAACCACAACCGGCCATACTCCGGTTATAGCAGGTTTTGACCTGATTGAGTATTCTCCTTCAAGGATTGAATATGGTTCTAATCCGACAGGACAAGCAGAGTCATGGATAAACTGGGAACACGAAACAGGTTGTATTATTAATCTTATGTGGCACTGGAATGCTCCTACGGATCTTATTAACCTGCCTGAAAAAGAATGGTGGAGAGGTTTTTACACAATAGCCACCACATTTGATATAGCTGCAGTGCTGGCTGATACCACATCAGAAAAATATGACCTTTTACTGCGTGATATGGACTCCATAGCCCATCAGCTGAAAAAATTCAGCGATGAAGATATACCCGTTCTATGGAGACCTTTACATGAAGCATCAGGCGGCTGGTTCTGGTGGGGCGCCAAAGGACCGGAACCGTTTATACAACTCTGGCGACTGATGTATAACCGCATGGTTTATCATCATCAGTTGCATAATCTTATATGGGTTTATACTGCCGGAGATACTGCATGGTATCCCGGAGATGATGTGGTTGATATCGTGTCTCTTGACATTTATACTTCAGCCGGTTCATCAATGAGTGGCGACTGGGAAAACATTCAGGCCTATTTCAACGGAAAAAAAATTGTTGCTCTTTCGGAAAGCGGCACACTTCCGGTAGCAGATAAAATAAGACTGTTTGGCACATGGTGGTCATGGTTTGCAATATGGCAGGGGGATTACATTCGCAATGCTGATAAGACTGAACTTACTGCACTATACAATGACAATGACATTCTTACTATGGAAAAAATAGGCAACTGGCGCACTTATTCTTATGTCAAGAATACTCAGGCAAACAAATTACAAAATAGTGAACTTAAGGTATATTATAAACCACTTTCTGCATCAGTTTATATCAATTTTGATTTCCTACCCGGCCGTAACTATCAGCTTCAGTTGCACAATATGCAGGGAGTTTGCCTTTTTAAAACACAAATCAATCCTTCACAATATAAGGACAATTTTGAAGTACCAGCTGTACATTTTTCAAATGGTGTTTATATTGTAACCGTTAACAATGGTACTTCGCAATCTTCAGGGAAGCTGGTAATCATGAATTAAATTAGAAGTGTTTTTTAACAACAGTTTGCTTTCAATTTGATATATCAAAAAATGAATAATCGTGGAATCTGCCAGGATCGAACTGGCGACCTTCCTGACTGTCAGCGTCAGGACGCTCACAACCAACTGACTATTGCCTTATGTAAAATTTATCCTCTTCCTTCTAAACAAAAATCTCCTGTAAAAAGTCTTATAACAATCTGAGTCTTGAATTTTAATGTGGGATCTGCCAGGATCGAACTGGCGACCTTATGCCTGTCAAGCATACGCTCTGAACCAACTGAGCTAAGACCCCTTCTT
>JAJUGM010000422.1 GCA_029268165.1 Bacteroidota bacterium | reverse complement strand
TTTGCAAAAACCGGTGGCAACAGACCATCTTTAGCCATTGAGAAAAAAATGCGTGGCTGGGCCATTATCATAACAAGAATTACTGAACTCAGACCCGCCAGTGCGGCAATTTTTATAATGGGTCTGAGCCAGAACATTTTTGGACCCATTTGATTCACTCCAACAGCCACCGGGTCAGGGACATTAAGCTCCCTGTAACTAACGATACCTGTAAGTACAAGGGCAACAAGGATATATAACACGGTTGCAACACCCAGTGAGCCGAGAATCCCTTTTGGCATATCACGCTGTGGATTACGGGCCTCCTGAGCAGCAGTTGACACTGCATCAAATCCGATATAAGCAAAGAAAATAACACTCGCTGCCCTGAGAATACCCGAAAAGCCATATTTTCCGAATGAACCGAGATTCTGAGGAACAAAAGGTTGCCAGTTCGATTTCTTTATAAAGAAAAATCCTGCAATTACAAACGTAACAATAATTCCTACCTTAATAATCACCATGATATTGTTAAATCCTGCCGATTCTTTAATTCCGATTACAAGTAATGCCGCAAGCATAGCAATAATAAACATGGCTGGTATGTTACAAACAGCAGTTGTATGGGGCAATGATGCAATATCTATTCCCTTTTCAGTTAACATCTTAGTCAGATCGCCCGTAAGTACTTTCCATCCTTCACCGGGAAGCTGAATCAGCTTGGTGCCAAGGGCATTGGTGTATTCAACAGGTATATGTATATGGTAATCGTTGAGGAAACTTATCAGATAACCTCCCCATCCAACCGATACTGTTGACGCTGCAAAAAGGTATTCAAGTATCAGGTCCCATCCGATTATCCATGCAAAAAATTCACCCATTGTTGCATAAGCATAAGTATATGCGCTGCCTGAAATGGGAATCATCGATGCAAATTCGGCATAGCAAAAACCTGCCAGTACGCAGGCAAGGGCTGAAACCACAAATGAAATTACAATAGCCGGTCCGGCATATTGTGCCGCTGCCTGACCGGTCAGTACGAAAATGCCTGCACCAATAATCGCACCTATACCCAGCGTAGTCAGGTTTAATGCGCTCAGGGACCTTTTTAGGCCATGTTGAGTATTGTTAGCCTCTTCCATCAAAGCGTGAATCGACTTCGTTCTGAAAATCCTTATTGCCATGGAATATTTTATGTGTTAAATTTTTCTTCTTTATTGTTACAAAACCAAATGCTAAATATAAAATAAATCATTTATAGTACAACGACTGTCTGAATATTTATGTAAAAGAAATTTATTTTTTTCAAATTGTTTGGAGGCTTTTTTGAAATGAAGTAAATTGCGCTCCGTTTTATTAAAACCAATAGTCATGTTACATTATAAAGAATTAGGATTAGTAAATTCAAGAGAACTATTCAAGAAGGCTGTCAAAGGAGGATATGCCATACCAGCATTTAACTTTAATAACCTTGAGCAATTACAAGCTATTATTGCAGCCTGTGTAGAAACAAAATCACCGGTTATATTGCAGGTTTCCAAGGGCGCAAGAAAATATGCTAATCAGACCTTGCTTCAATATTTGGCCAAAGGTGCAGTGGAATATGCTAAAGAACTTGGCTATGCCATACCCATTGTGTTGCACCTTGACCATGGCGACTCGTTTGAAACCTGCAAAGCATGTATTGAAACCGGATTTTCTTCAGTAATGATTGACGGTTCACACCTGCCTTATGATGAAAATATAAAGGTAACCAAACAGGTTGTTGAATTTGCACATCAGTATGATGTCACCGTTGAAGGCGAACTGGGGGTGCTTGCAGGAATTGAAGATGAAGTATCATCAGAGCACTCATCCTATACCAGGCCTGAAGAAGTTGAAGACTTTGTAAAACGCACAGGCGTGGACTCACTAGCTATCTCAATTGGTACCTCTCATGGAGCTTATAAATTTAAAGTTAAATCCGGCGAACTGCCTCCTCCTTTGAGGTTCGACATTCTTGAAGAAGTGGAAAGACGCATACCCGGATTCCCGATTGTATTGCACGGCGCTTCATCTGTACCGCAGGATATTGTTGAAGAAATCAACAGATATGGCGGTAAACTTGAAAATACTGCAGGTGTTTCTGAAGAACAACTTCGCCGGGCTGCAAAATCGGCTGTTTGTAAAATCAATATTGATTCAGACGGAAGGCTCGCAGTTACCGCTGCCGTTCGCAAAGTACTGTTTGAAAAGCCAGGCGAATTTGACCCGCGCAATTACCTTGGTCCGGCACGTGACAAACTGAAGGAACTCTATAAGCACAAAATCATTAATGTGCTCGGAAGCGCAGATAAAGCTTAATTTATTATAAAAAAGAAACTTTTTTTCTTTTGCCATTCCTGTCTTTCCTGCTTATTATTGTTTTAAAACATTTTCAGGCAGGATAGACAGGATTTTTTGTTTGGCTTGTCAAACCTTCAGATTTTGCACCAATGACTAAATGGCCGTTTAATAGTCTCAGGAAAGCATAAGAGAAAAAATGAGAAAGCAACTTAAATACTATAATATCTCCCCACGCCATTCATCAGTATACGCATTTTTTAAAAAACATTCATAAGAAATGCCTGGCAAAAACACCGTGTCCACCACCCCCCACGTCATTGCGTGGAAGCGGGTGGGATGAAAGGGCAGGTTTCAGTAAGCCAGAGCTGACGCAGCAATCTGCCCAATAAAAATCGAGAATCAGTTTACAGTTACCGTTGGCTAAAGCCAACGGCAAAGGAAAGTATGTTGTCTATACTATGACAATCATCTATGCAACTTGCAAATTCCTCTAAAAATAATTCCTATTCGCCCGAATGCATTTTTTATCCGTAGTACTGGGGTTGAATATACTTGAATTATAAGATGAGTAAATTCAGCAGCTATTGTTCCGCAAAGAGACGCCGGCCTTAGCAGTTTTTTCTTAATACCCCGTTGCATTGTTGGTTTCAATTTCAATCCTTTTGATTTGAT
>JAJUGM010000421.1 GCA_029268165.1 Bacteroidota bacterium | reverse complement strand
TTATTAACAATACACGCGGAGCATTTTTTACTATTTTCGTTGGATATTTGTATGGAATGAGCAAAACTGCGCGTTATATCTTCCTAATCATTGGCCTTGTGCTAATAATATATCTGCTGTATTATTTCAGAAACATTGTTATTTATATATTACTTTCACTTGTTTTGTCATTGATAGGGCGTCCGGTTTTTGATGCACTCGGTATATTGAGGATTAATAGATTCCGGATACCGGCTGCATTACGTTCAGTGATAACCCTTTTGGTTTTATTTGGATTCATTTTTTTGTTTTTCAGCATTTTCATACCGCTAATTGTTAATAAAGCTTATGAACTGTCAGCCATTGAACCCAAAAGGCTTGTTGAAGGACTTAGGGAACCATTAAATAAGCTTGAAATTTTTTTCAGCCGTTTTAAAATATCTCCACAGGGCAGCTTTTCTATTGACAATGTGGCAGCTGAAATAATTTCTCTGATAAATATTTCTTCAGTAACCGGCTTATTCAGTTCGGTTGCTTCCATATTAGGCAATATAGCTGTTGCTGTATTCAGTGTTGCTTTCATCACTTTCTTTTTACTGAAGGATGAGAAACTTTTTGCCAATGCAGTTCTCGCAATGGTTCCTGACCAATATACCGATGAGATTATACGGATAATGCAATCAACAAAGAAATTACTTGTAAGGTATTTCGGAGGACTTGTGCTTGAGGTTATTGGCGTGATGTTATTAAGCTGGATAGGGTTTATGATTATTGGTATTTCCTTTAAAGATGCTTTATTAATGGGTTTCCTAGCCGGAATATTTAATATTATTCCTTATCTGGGACCCTTGATGGGAGGGATATTTGCGGTTATCATCGGATTGGTCACACATCTGCATCTGCCCTTTTATTCAGCATTGCTGCCATTGCTTGTTTATATTGTTATTGTGTGCAGCCTGGTGCAGGTTATTGATAACATGATATTTCAACCACTCATTTATTCAAGCAGTATAAAATCGCATCCGCTCGAAATATTTATTGTTTTCCTGATTGCAGGAAGTATGGGCGGAATTATAGGAATGATTGCAGCCATACCTTCATATATCGTTGTTAGGGTTGTTGCAAAAGAATTTTTTAATAACTTTAAATTTGTCCGTTCGCTTACACGGAATATCTAAAAAGATGCAAATTAAGAAAGTCATATTATTTCTGGTGATTACGAGCATAGCAACAATATTTACAAATGCTCAGCCGCAGGTTTATGATTTTATTGCCGATGTAACAGAAGGATGCGATTCCTTTAAAGTAAAATTCACATTCATCAGTAATGCCTCTGTTGACACACTGACAAATTTTGCCTGGGATTTTGGCAATGGCCAGAGCAGCTATGTACGTAATCCGGATACTGTGCTCTACAATACCCCAGGTCCCTATACCATAACTTTGTTTTATGGCAGCAGTGCCACCAATATGCTCAATAACATCATTGCAAAATTCAATTATATTATTGTTTATCCCACAGTGCCCGCTAATTTTACTTATACAGACACCAATGAATATGCTTATTATGCGGTGTCTTTTAAACATGAAAAGTCTCCATATTCAGGTTTTCCGGCTTATTTATGGGATTTTGACGACGGAACAACCAGTAATCGGCAAGATACTATACATCAATTTCCCGGACCAGGAACATACAATGTAAAATTAAAGACTTATTATCCTTATGGTTGTGCCGACAGTACCCAACAGGCAGTTGTTGTTACCAGGCCCGCCAATATGCCATTAATTATACCCAGCGATAATTTTGGCTGCGGCTCAGTGAATGTTGACTTTTCGCTGTCTAATATCGATACCGATACCATTACCAGTATTTTCTGGGATTTCGGAAACGGGCAGACCAGCACACTCATCGATCCTGATACTGTTATGTATAATATTCCCGGATATTATAATATCAGGTTATTGATTAATAATGATACAGCACACACAGTTGTTGAGCGGAACATGATTCATGTGCAGCTTTACTCACTGGCGACCTTTTCATACGTTGATACGCTTAATTATGATACCTACGTTTTACAGCATACCGGGCCTGTTGATACTGCGGCAACTTATACCTACCTCTGGAATATCGGCAGTGTAGGGTTGCGTAATGGAAGACGTGAAATAGTTCAGTTTCCGGCAGCAGATACCGGATATCTGGTCAGACTCACTGTAAGTGATAACTACGGATGTATTGATTCATCCGAAACCGTGATATACGTTTTTGAGGAATTAAGGGTTCAGAATGTTTTTACGCCTAATAACGATTACATCAACGATTTCTTTGAAATTGACAGCCATGGCAGTGTACCGCTGTCTATCCAGATTTTTACCCGCACAGGTACACTGGTTTATAAGGCAGAAGGTTACCGGATTACATGGGATGGCCGCACTTCATGGGGTATGCAGTTAAGTGAAGGTATTTATTTCTATGTGCTTAACCCGCTTGGAGGTGATGAAGTTATCTCACAGCGCTATAAGAAAACGGGGTTTGTTTATCTTTACAGGTGAAGAAGTAAGGAAATTAAACCCAAGTTCGATGAATAAGCAAATTCATCCGGGCGAATAAAAATTATTTTTAGAGGAATTATTCATTGGGAGCTCTTAGAAAGAGCGAACCAATGTATTTCCCGATAAAGAAAAATCACTTTTCTGGTGCAACGCCAGCAAACCGGAAAAGTTGATTTTTCTTAATCGCATGGCATTAGGAATTTTTCTAATGCAATAATTGGGATTATTTATTTGGTTACCGATAAGTAACAAAAAATATTTTTATGGCAATCTCTGAAATCAAACAAAGCCTATCAATAGCCACTATATTAACATGAATTTGGGCATTTCTTATAAACGGTCAATTGTTTTCGATATCAATACAGGCGGTTTTCTTTCAAAAAATTGATAAGCGGCAACAGCGCCCCAAATATTTTTGATGGCATTAACCAGCCTCCTATGCCTGGATTGTTC
>JAJUGM010000420.1 GCA_029268165.1 Bacteroidota bacterium | reverse complement strand
CCTGCTTGATAAGTTCAACCTCTTTAAGCCCTTCTTTTATGCTGCCCCATATTTTACGTTTGGCAGGAGAAAGCTTTTCTTCCAGTTCCAGAAGCTTGCTTTTCTTTTAATCCACTTCTACAAAAGGGAAGTTTTTAATTACTTTCATAAAAAAGCGGTATTCGCTTTCGGGTATGTTTAAAACAACTTGTTTCATAATCGTAATGTTTTATTTGCGTGCATAAGCTTTCCGGGCCAGTGCATCATGTAAGTAAGTATCAATCACGTTAAACACTATAGTTTTAGTGCCAGGATCTAAATCCTCAATGGCTTCGATGCGTTTAACAGTTTCTTTGTCATACCGGGTGTGAGTTCCTTCTCCTAAAAGATAATGCACCGGTACATTAAAGACCTTTGCAATTTTTAAAGCCATCTCAACAGAAGGAAAATTCTCGTTGCGTTCATACTTGCCAATAATATCGCGTGAGGCCTCAATAGCTTTAGCCAGGTCGCTTTGCGACCAGCCTTTCTTTTTTCTGAGTTCTGTAATTTTATCGCCAATGTTTAACATTTACTACAAAATAATAATACTTTAAACTATTATATACAAAATTAGTTAAAAACATTCTATAAAAGAAGAATCAGTTATTATTAATAATGATGAAGTTATTCTGCATTTGTGCCAATTATTACGCAAATAAAAAAATTTTAACGTTTTTTTGAGATGGAAATACAAGATATAAAAGCCCGCCTGAGCATCCTTACAGTCCCGAAACATTAAGGCCTTCGGTCAGCCCCGGAAAGGACGTTAAAATGCCCTTTACTTGCCGATGACACGGTCGGCATGAAGATATACCCGTAAACAAATACATTCAACTTCGGTTTGTCATTTGTACGAAACGCCCCGATAAAGAAAAATAAGGTTAATAACAAATCAGGGTTTAAATAGCCCGCAGTTCTTAGCTTAAAATCGGATAGGTACATGAATTAATAAAAACCATGGCAAATAGCCTATTTTCTTCTGATAGTATTTCTGAAGAAGAGGGCTTTAAACAAGTAATACACATAATCAGCTTTTAACCGCTTATCTATACTTAAATTGAACTCTTCAACCGGAATGCGTTGCAGGTTTCTTTTAAAGCTGTCATGCTTCATACCGGCTGAGCCAAAAGTTAAATCCATATTACCCTCAGCATAAATTCTGTTAAATATATTGGTATTAATACCATAGTCAGTAAAAGGAAAAGCAAAAACCCGGTATCTCAGGTTAAACTTATCACTTATTGTTAAAGTGCTTTGTACAGCCTGTTTTACAATTTCATTTTCAGTCAGTGCAGAGAAATCAGGATGATCAATGCTGTGTCCGCCGAAGTGAAAACCTTTGCCTATAAGCTCATTAATTTGCCCGCTTGTGAGGTATGGCTGATGTTCTTTCAGGTACTCATCGAAATCAACCTCAAGCATTCCGGCAATGTCACTGATAAATTCATTGTAGTTATGGTTCAGGTTTAACAAAATATCTCTGTAATAACCTGCAGGTAAAGCATATTTATCTTTCAGTTCATGAAAATTCTTCCAGAATGAGGGGCTATTTTTATGTTTTTGAATTTCTTCAATGAGGATACTTATTTTAAAACGGTAGAAGAGGCCTTTGTTGTCAATAAAAGCCGAATTCAGAAAACAGGTTGCAGAAATTCCTTTGTCAGAAAGAATTGGAGCGGCATGATGGTAGAATCCACTTAAGCCATCGTCGAATGTCACAAAAAAATATTTTTTTCGGGAAGGAAATTCGTTTTGCACCAATTGTATCATTCCATGCAGGTCTATAGGTTCGTAATAACGAAGCAGGTATTCCATGTCGTTTTTAAATGTCGTTATATTGCGTGGCTGGTACAGATGCTTTAAATGAACCGGAATTTCATCGCAAACCGTATGGTATGCCAGCAAAATCAAACGTTGCCCTGAAAGCTTTATCAGCGTATCCAATGGCATAATAACTGATATCGGATTGAATAATTTGTAGATGATTCTTTTCATTGACGCTTCAGTGTTTTAATAATCTTATAAAAAAGGGTAGCCGGTTGATATGAAGGGTTGGGTAAAACACCCCTGTTGCTCCGAATGACTGGTTAAAATAGGCAACCCCTTTGAGGTTTGAGCCTGAAAAGTCAAACCATTTCTTAACGCCGGCCGATTTTTCAATCTGGCTGTTTACAAGCAAATACATGGCATTGGCTTCTTTTCCTTTTTTATTCGATGCGCAGACTGAGAAAACACAACGGTCACGTGTTTCAATAAAAAAACCTGCTGCACAGAGTTCGTTATCCGGGAGGTACACTCCGTATATATGACCTGTTCCCTTATTAACAGATGTTTCTATGATCCTTTCAAGCATGTCGCACTGCTGTGTATCAAATTCATCAATTTGTTTTTCAAGATTGTTATAAATAAATTTCGAAAAAGCAGATATATCTGATAATTTTTTGACTGCCAGTCCCTGATCAGTTGCTTTTTTTATGTTTCTGTGACAATTGCGGGAATAATTTTTAAAGATATCTTTGTATTCGCGATCGGTGTATATGAGATGATTTACATTAGGCCTCATTCCTGCAAAATCATCCAGCATGTTTGACTCGTTCAGGTTTGTGTTGATGTAACGAAATTTTTCAGGTATTTGCCTGATAAAATTTTTTATAAGGCTTACAGAAGGTGTTTCATGACTTATTATCCCCAGTTGTTGAGCATAGTATGGTTTATAAATGTATGCAATGAACCATTTCTTTCTGTTTGGCAGGGGCATAACGGCATGGTAATCACCCTCAATTAGTGCATCCCAACCCGGACATACGATATCGAGATACCATGAAAAGGAATAAGGAAGGCTGGGGGAGGAACCGGCTATACAATCATCCCATTTTACTCTGTTAATATCATTATGGAATAAGAAGTTAATCATGGATTAATTTTCAATAATAAATTTTTGTAAAAGTAGATAATATCATAAAGATATTCTTTTGTAAAAAAATATTTT
>JAJUGM010000419.1 GCA_029268165.1 Bacteroidota bacterium | reverse complement strand
GGGATATGCCATCCTTGGGAATACAAAAACCGGAATGAGAAGTACTGATATTTGTTTGTTAATTACTGATCAATATGGAAATACTCAGCAAAAAGTAAAATATTATGGAAAAATTCTGAATGATGAGGCAAATTATTTGAAAGCCTTGCCTGATGGAGGATTTATTATAATTGGCACGTCTCAGGATTCAGTACGAGGTGATCAGGACATTCTGATAATACGCACAGATGATTATGGCGACACATTGTGGACAAGAACATTTAATGGCGACGATGGGGATGATAAAGCTTACCACTGCGAATTAAACAAAAACAATGAAATCATTGTAACTGGTTATACAACAATAAATCATCTGGCAAATGGTGAAACAGTTACCAGCAGGCAAATATGGTTAAATGCAATGGATATGTCGGGTAATAGCGTCTGGCTTTTTCCGAAAACTTTTGGCGGGAAAAATGAAGATGAAGGCTATTGTGTAAAAGAATTAAGTGATGGATATCTTGTTACTGGCCGAACAAAATCTTATGCAGGGTCAACTTTTTTTCATTCGTTTGTTATGAAAACAAACCTTAACGGTTCCCTTATCAATATTGTACCTTTTGGAGGAAATGCAGACGAAGAAGGCCATTGCTTAAATATTATCAATGACACTACTTATTTAATATGCGGGACAACATCAAATAACACCTCGGGCGGATCAGATATTTTCCTATACACGATAAAGTGGAGGCCCAGAAAAAGCAGTTATTTTATTGAAACAAGCCAGAAATTCGGATTCTCATATAACGATAAGGCAAAAAGCATGATTACGGAAGGAGAAAATGTTTCTATCCTGGGAACGCTTGCTATGTCTTCCAATGCCACAGTAATTGCCGTTATTAAAACTAATATAAATGGCTTATCCGATACAAAAATCAGGCATATTGGTGGTTATAGCCAGATGGAAGGACAATCATTAAATTTTGCTGAAGATGGTGGCTATATAATATCCGGGACAAATCAGCATGGAACAAATAGCAGCATTGTAATGATAAAAACCGGAGAATCAGGCAAACTTTAGTCTGTTGTTTTACAATATATTCTTTTAGCTTTATTGTTTAATAGCTTTTACGATATTCTCAGAAAGTCGGAAATTCCATTGTATACTTAGCTTTCAATACGTGGTTCTATTCACTGTAAAGAATTTATCCCAAGTATGATGAATTTGCTTATTCATCCTACTTGAGTTTATTCATAATACTTGGGTGTATTCCTCATACATGGGTTGAAATAATACAAAGCTATTGTAAAATCAGACATTTAAGTCATTTTATAGGCCATTCATCAAAATCTGGACACTTGATATATATCAATTTTGTATTTTTACAAATATAATTTTGTCAATTTTCGATTTCATCTTTGTTAGATAATTACTAATCCCTGATAAGAGGATTTGTTTTTTATCATTATCAATAGACGATTTGATTTGTTTAACACACACTGAAAAACTAATTATATGAAATCCGATAATATCAGGCTGCAAGTTTTTATTTTTACCTTTTTTATTTTCATTGCTTTTCATTTATACCCCCAGAACTATGTTAAAATAATACCACTCGGTAACTCCATCACCTTTGACACATATACCGGTGATTCAAGACACGATGGAGATAAAATTTCATATCGGTACCAGCTTTATCAGGAATTGTCAGGATCAGGGTATATTTTTGATTTCGTTGGGAGTGAAAAAAGCGGTGGCAATTTTTTACCAACAGCCTCGCCAGACTATTCAGATAATGCAGGATTTCCAGGAATTACTGTATCGCAGCTGTATACCTTATTGCAAACAGGCCAGTTTAGTGGTTGCCAGTTACCATCGTGCCCTCAGAATTATCTTGAGTACTACAAACCTGATGTAATTTTATTGCATATTGGCACAAACGGACTGAACAGTAATGCCGATGCCGATGCAATGATCAGCCAATTATCAAATATTCTGAATCTCGTTGATACTTATGAAAATAACATAGGTAACAAAGTACCGGTATTTCTGGCACAGATAATAAACCGCGCCCCTGAAGGAAGCCACGCTCCAACATCATATTATAATTCAAAAATTGCCGATCTGCTTGCTTCAAGAACCTCTGACGCACTAATCCTTGTTAATATGGAAACAGGCGCAGGTATTAATTATCAATACAGCACTTTAGGAGGAGATATGAAGGATTCATTGCACCCAGATGTGAGCGGATATAGTAAAATGGGCAGTCAATGGTATAATGCAATAAATGCTTATAGCTTTACTCCGGTTCTTGATAATGCTTCTTTCAGCATCAATGAGAATTCAGTTAATGGCACTACGGTCGGCACTGTTACCGGAAGAGATTTAGACCCCGGTACAACACTATCATACAGCATTATTTCACAATTGCCTGCTAATGCCTTTGCAATAAACTCATCAAACGGTGTTATTACTGTATCCAATTCTTCTTTACTTGACTATGAAACAAATCCCGTTTTCACACTGACAGTGAGAGTAAGTGATGGGTCACTGACAGACGATGCTCAGATTACAATTAACCTGACAAATGTTAATGAGGCACCGGTAATAACTGTTCCGGGAGCTCAGACTGTTGCTGAAGATGTCAGCCTTGTATTCAATACTACTAACGGAAATCCTATTTCAATAACTGATCCAGACAATACATCGTTATCATTTACCGTTACTGTCAGTAACGGCACTTTTACATTGTCAACCACATCAGGCCTTTCAGGAAGCGGCAATGGCACAGCTTCACTAAGTTATTCAGGAACACTTACCAGCATAAACAATGCTCTTAACGGCTCTTCCTTTAAGGGTACTGAAGATTACACCGGTAGTGCTTCTGTAACAATTGCAGCCAATGACGGCAGCGGTGGCACCGACTCTGAAACCATTAACATCACGGTAACTTCTGCAAATGACCCGCCGGTAATAACTGTTCCGGGAGCTCAGACTGTTGCTGAAGATGTCAGCCTTGTATTCAATACTGCTAACGGAAATCCTATTTC
>JAJUGM010000418.1 GCA_029268165.1 Bacteroidota bacterium | reverse complement strand
CGTGAGATACAGAAAAATCCTGATGACGCATATACTTACACATCCAAATGCAACCTGGTAGCGGTTATCTCAAACGGAACAGCAGTACTCGGATTAGGCGATATCGGTGCTCTCGCGGGAAAACCTGTTATGGAAGGCAAAGGCCTGCTTTTTAAAGTATTTGCTGATGTAGATGTTTTTGATATTGAAGTAAATGAAAAAAACATTGAAAAGTTTATCAGCACAGTTGAAGCTATTGCACCTACTTTCGGAGGCATTAACCTTGAGGATATCAAAGCGCCTGAATGTTTTGAAATTGAAGAAAAACTTAAGGAAAAACTTGACATACCTGTATTTCATGATGATCAGCATGGTACTGCCATTATCTCAGCAGCCGGATTATTAAATGCCCTGGAAATTACCGGAAAAAAAATCGAAAAGACTAAAGTGGTTATTAATGGTGCAGGAGCCGCTGCCATTTCATGTGCCAGGTTATATACAAAACTTGGTGTGCAAAAGAAAAACATTTTTATGTTTGACAGTAAAGGTCTGATAAATAAAAGCAGAACCGACTTAAATAAATACAAAATTGAGTTTGCACAGGATATACCATCAATGACTCTTGCCGATGCCCTGAATGGAGCTGATATGTTCTTGGGCCTGTCGGTAGGAAATATTCTGACACCTGAAATGTTGAAGGGCATGGCGCCTGACCCGATTGTCTTCGCTATGGCAAACCCGGTACCTGAGATAGCTTATGACGAGGCCATAAAGGCACGACCGGATATAATTATGGCTACAGGCCGTTCGGATTATCCCAATCAGGTAAATAATGTGCTCGGATTTCCTTTTATCTTCCGTGGCGCATTAGATGTCAGGGCCAAAACCATTAACGAAGAAATGAAACTTGCTGCAGCTTATGCTTTGGCAAAACTGGCCAAGGAAGATGTTCCTGAAGCTGTCCATGTAGCTTATAAGGTGCAAAATCTTACCTTCGGCAAAGACTATATCATCCCCAAACCGCTTGATCCCCGACTAATCACCCGCGTTGCCCCTGCAGTGGCAAAAGCAGCCATGGAAACCGGAGTAGCCCGCAGGCCTATAACAGACTGGAAAGCTTATGAAATTGAACTTATGAAACGTATGGGGATTTACAACAAACTGGTTGACGACATTCATACCAAAGCAAAACATGATCCCAAAAAGATAGTAATGGCCGATGCAGACCAGCTTAAAGTGCTGAAAGCTGCACATTTTATTGTCCAGGAAAAAATAGCTGTGCCGGTTTTATTAGGAAATGAAGAAAAAATAAGAAAAACAGCCGAACAATATAAACTCGAGATAACTGACGTTGAAATTGTTGATATTCTCAGTTATAAGCAGGATGAAAGACGTAAAAAATACGCCCGTATTTTATATCAAAAAAGACAGCGCAAAGGGATGACTTACGATGAAGTTGTTGAAAAGATGAATGACCCCAATTACTTTGGGGTTATGATGGTTGAAACAGGCGATGCTGATGCTTTCCTTTCAGGATTTCTCACCCAATATGCCAATGCAATACGCCCTGCTTTGCAGATTGTTGGAACCAACAACTCTCAGAAGCACATAGCCGGCATGTATATTATCAATACCAAACAAGGGCCGTTATTTTTTGCCGATACGACGGTAAATATAACTCCTACAGCACGCGACCTTGCCAATACAGCCCTCCTTACAGCCCGCGAAGTTAGAAAATTCAATCTGGTCCCCCGTATTGCCATGCTCTCATTTTCCAATTTTGGTTCAAACCGAACCGAAAGTCCAAATAAAGTGAGAGAAGCAGTGGAAATACTTCATCGTGAACACCCAGACCTTATAGTCGACGGTGAAATTCAGGCTAATTATGCATTTAATAAAAGCCTGCGCATGGAGAAATTTCCGTTCACCAAACTGGCTGACATGGAAGTAAATACTGTGATTTTTCCCGACCTCAACTCGGGCAACATTGCCTATAAGATGATGCAGGAACTGGCAGGCGCTGAAGTCATAGGACCGATACTCCTGGGTATCAGAAAACCAATTAATGTATTGCAAATGGGAAGTTCTGTGAGAGAAATAGTAAATATGGCTGCTATTACCGTTATTGATGCACAAACAGTTAATAATGAAATTATTGACTTAGTTTGACAATCTTTAATTTACTTCTATACTGTTTCATCAAATACTCTCGCTTGTTTTTTCATAACCTAATCCGTTCATTACTTCGTTTTTACATCATATGATTCATGAACGAAACACCTTTTTTCCTATCTTCGGTTAATGAAAAAAACTGAAGAAGACAATATTGATCTCAGGCGGTTCAGAATCAGCCTTGTATTTCCGTTGATTTTTATTCTTTTGTTATGGTTAGTAAAGATTATCGAGGTTTCTGAAAATGTTGAGCTATTTTACCTCGGCCTTTATCCGCGAAGAATCACAGGTCTTTTAGGCATTATCACTGCCCCACTTATTCATGCTAATTTCAATCACCTTATCAACAATTCGGTTCCGCTCTTTTTCCTGAGTCTTGCACTGTTTTTCTTTTATCATAAAGTAGCATTACGTGTATTTTTTTATGCCTATTTCTTCACGGGAATAACAGTATGGATTTTTGCCCGGTCATCATATCATATCGGCGCCAGCGGCCTTATCTATGCATTTGGCTCTTTTCTTTTTTTCGGAGGTATTATCAGGCAAAATGTCAACCTGCTTGCCATTTCACTTCTTGTTACTTTTCTATACGGCAGTATGGTATGGGGAATTTTTCCGTATAAACCTGACATGTCATGGGAATCGCATCTGATGGGAATGATTACAGGTCTTGTGCTGGCAATTATATACCGCAACGAAGGACCTCCTATTCCAAAACCCGCATGGGAGGAGGATGAAGCGCAGGCAGATGAAAAAGTTAACAGCAACAAAGAAAAAATTCTGTATTAAAAATTAGGGTAAAAGCACCATAATTAGGTTTATTATTAAAGCAATAAATATTTTAATTTTTTTTAAAATAAAATTTAACGAGATGAAAAGCTT
>JAJUGM010000417.1 GCA_029268165.1 Bacteroidota bacterium | reverse complement strand
GGAAAGATGTTTGAGCATGCCCTTTCTTTTAAGCCTGGTTTGATAAAATTAAATAAAAATGCTGATTTGAATCGGCAAATAACACCAATAAATATTAATAGAATATCAACAATATGCGGCATATTAAAATAAGCATAAGATGTTATTAATCAAATAATTATTAAATTTTAAACTATTTCCTGTAAATATGAACTTCTAATAATGCTCACTTTGATGCACCGGTAATTTGGGCATATTTTTCCTTACGGGGTGCATCAATCTGGTTTAATATGGCAACAACACGGCGTTTTTCATCATCGGTGGCTTCTTTAAAAATATTAATGAATTCATCTGATTTGGCATCACAAATTACCTGAATAAGATAAAGGAACGGGTCGGGCCGGTTGCGATGAACATCCTGTAATAAGGTAAGTCCCTCTATTATTTTGCTTCTTCCTTCAAAAAGTTTATCATACATCATATCGAGGCCGAGCCGGTGATATTTGTATATAAACTCCCTGACAAGCTGATAATCGGGGTTTAACAGACTATTCACCAGCCAGTATCGGTTACGCCTGTTGAGACTTTCAGATGCCCTCCATCCTTTTTCGGCTGCATTTTGTGCATTCATTACAATCTTTTCTGCTTTCTGATAAAATTCTGTCCCCGATGACAATCCGAAAGAATCAAAATCAATACCGAGAATAATATATGCATAATAGGCCAGTAATGAGGTTAGTCCCGACAGATAACTTGTTTCACTAAATTCCAGCGCCTGAAATTCGACATAGCGAAAGTCTATATCATTATCAACATAATTAAATAAAACCGAACTGTAGCTTGAGTTAAAAACAGGCCGTCGTGCCTGTATCTGCAATGTGCCTATAAACTCATCATCGCCTTTCATTTCAGTGAAATTAAACAAAAATGTGCATTCAATACGTTCATTGGTGGCAAATTTATATCCTGTCCAAGCTGTATTGTTCATAAATTCGGTCATCGCTGTCTGCAAAGTCTGAAAAACCTGTTTGTTAGTACCCTGTAATTTACTGGTTACCAATTGAATATTACAACGTAGTTCCTGATTATATGCCTGAAAACAAATGACCAGGCCTGTAATGAGTATATAAATATTCTTCATCTTTACCTCATTTTATTTTTGAATAAAGGTATGCAACAATATCTTCAGCAACCTCCTGTTTAGATTTTAACGGAAATTCAGATATTCTATTATCCTTTTCCAGGATAGTAATTTTATTGGAATCGGTTGAAAAGCCTGCCCCTTGATCTCTTAAGGAATTGAGTATGATAAAATCAAAATTTTTTCTGAACATTTTTTCACGTGCATTTTCAATGCCATTATCAGTTTCAAGGGCAAAGCCAACCAAGAACTGATTTTCTTTTTTTATTTTTCCCAGGTCAGCAGCAATATCAGGGTTGGCTTCGAGTTCAAGCGTAAGGTTTTTGGAAGTACGTTTTATTTTTGTCCGGGCAGCAGTTTTGGGTCTGTAATCAGAAACAGCTGCTACCAGGATGGCTCCATCCATTTCGGGGAAAATATTCATACATACTTCGTGCATCTGTAGGGCAGTAGTTACAGAAACCAGTTTGTATAAATTTTCCGGAGGTTTTTCACTGACAGGTCCGCTGACTAGCACAACCTGAGCTCCGTGCTGCATTAATTGCGACGCAATGGCATACCCCATTTTGCCTGATGACTGGTTACCGATAAACCTGACAGGGTCAATGGGTTCGTATGTAGGCCCCGCAGTAACAAGAATTCTCTTACCGGTGAGTTTTGTTATTTTTTTTTTTTTGAGAAATACCCGTCGAGATATTCAACAATGGTTTCAGGTTCGCTCATTCTGCCCTTGCCAGTAAGCCCACTGGCGAGTTCACCTGTTTCAGGCTCAATAACATGATTGCCGTATTTTTTCAGTAACCTTATATTATTCAGGGTAGCCTGATGATTAAGCATATCAAGGTCCATTGCCGGAGCAACAAAAACCGGGCATCTGGCTGAAAGGTACGTGGTAAGTAACAGATTATCAGCAATGCCGTTGGCCATTTTAGCTATTGTATTGGCTGTGGCAGGAGCAATAACAAATGCATCAGCCCACAAACCCAGGCTAACATGGTTATTCCAGTCGCCGTTTTCAGGATTAAAAAATTCAGTTAGGACAGGATTGCCTGAAAGTGTGGCCAATGTGAGAGGAGAAATAAATTCCTTTGCAAGCGGTGTCATAACCACTTTAACAAAAGCTTTTTCCTTGATTAACAGCCGGATAAGAACAGCTGCTTTGTACGCAGCAATGCTGCCGGTAACGCCAATCAATATTTTTTTGTTTACAAGCATTTTTTATTCTGCTGCCCTGCGGAAATAAATCTGATCATTTTCAAATTCTTCGAGTGCAATAAGCGTATGTTTGGGCATGCGTTCGTAATATTTTGAAATTTCAATCTGTTCGCGGTTTTCAAATACTTCTTCGAGATTATCTGTATAATTTGCAAATTCTTCAAGCTTACGGTTAAGTTCTTCCTTAATTTCAATCCCAATCTGATTAGCTCTCTTAGCGCAAATCATTACTGCCTCATAAATGTTGCCGGTTTTTGCTTCCAGCTTATCTAAGTCTCTTGTTGTTGTTGTTGTTGGCGCTTTTGTTTTTTTATAATCCATATTCAACTTAATTTAATTCCTGGACAAATCTATATTTTTGTTTTTCAAATATTTCGACGATGTTTCAAACATTTTATCCACTTCTTTCCGAAATTTACTTGCAGGGAACTCGGCTATAAACGAATAATAGTCATCAATAGTTTCCTGAAAACGTTCGGCTTTCTTACTTTCTATGCTGTTAACTGCCAGCAGGTAACGTGACTTAACAATCATATACATAATCTCTTCACGGTATCTCGATTCGGGAAAATCAGCCAGGCTTGCATTTAAAGCGGTAATAGAAGCTTTATAGTCTTCGAGGTTATAATAAAGTTTGGCGCCCAGGTATGATTTTTCCATAAGTTTTTCGCGAAGCTCGGTTATATATTTTTCGCATTCGGCCACATGGGCGCTTTTGGG
>JAJUGM010000416.1 GCA_029268165.1 Bacteroidota bacterium | reverse complement strand
GGTAACCCATTCTTGATGAACTGGAAAATTTGATTTTATAATCAGAGCCTGCTGCTATAAAATCGTCAGCTTTTACATTCACTATGTTAACACCTCCGCAGATACCAACACGTATTTGAGAAAAACTATCAATTGTATTGAGGAATAATACGACAACTGATATTACTGCAATGTTAATTAATGTTTTCATACTTTGGATATTTTAGCCTAATCTAATAAGAATTAATTTTTTTTCAAACGCAAATAAAATACTTTTGGTATTCAGAGTCAAATTTTTTAAAGGATAATAAAAAAATGACCAAACATGAAATGAACTTTCATGGAAATTATGGGTTAAACAATAGCAGAAAATATTTTTGTAAATCTTATTTATGAATAAACAGATGAAAATATTCAGTATAACATTTATTATTATCATTATTTTAATTGACTTATATACTTACAAGGGCATGACAAAAACCTTTCCAAGATTTTTATCAGGAAATACCGGTCTGGTTTTTAGTATTTTATATTTTGCCATTACTGCATTTTTCATTGCTTCTGTTATAGTTATTACTCAATTTAATTTTTATGTACGAAAGCCTCAGATTTTTGCAGGATTTTACGTTTTTGCCGGAATATTCCTTGTAATATACCTACCTAAGTTGGTTTTTGCTGCTTTTCACCTTGCTGAGGACCTGGTTTACATTATAACAAAAGTGTCTGTTTATATTTATAATCAAATTGTATCAGGGAATATTCAATTTACACGTTTTCATTATTTATCAAAAACAGGTCTGATGCTTGCATTAATTCCATTCCTTGCGCTTGCATATGGAATGACATTTGGCAGATTTAATTATGAGATCAGTGAAGTAAGACTGGAAATGCAAACATTGCCTAAAGCATTTGACGGTTTAAAAATCATTCATATTTCTGATTTGCATCTGGGAAGCATTTATAATAAAAAGGAAAAAATTGAAAAGATGGTTGACAGGATAAATAACCTGCAACCTGACCTGATATTATTCACAGGCGACCTTGTTAACAATTTCAGTGAAGAAGCCCTTGGCTGGGAAAATATTTTTAGCAGGCTAAATGCGCGCTTTGGAAAGTATTCAGTGTTGGGAAATCATGATTATGGTGACTACTGGCAATGGAAAAATAAGCAAGAAAAGGATGCAAACCAGGAATTACTTTTAAATATATATAAAAATATGGGATTTAAGCTTTTAACGAATGACGCCGCAATTGTGACCTATAAGGATGACTCAATTGCGTTGTTGGGTGTTGAAAACTGGGGTCATCCCCCTTTTAAACAATATGGAAACCTGAAAAAAGCTCAGTCATTTGTTAACGGTACTGAATTTAAGATATTACTGTCACATGACCCCAGTCACTGGAAATCTGAAATTGCCGGTAAAACAGACATTAATTTAACTTTATCGGGCCATACGCATGCTATGCAAATAGGAATTAAATTAAACGGTTTCAGTTGGAGCCCTTCAAAATATTTTTATAAACAATGGAATGGCTTATACAAGCACAACGATCAATATCTTTATGTTAACCGGGGAATTGGATTTATCGGATTTCCGGGCAGAGTTGGCATGCGTCCTGAAATTACGTCGATAGAAATTTTTAGCCGGAAATGAAATAAAAACCATTTTTCCTTTAACTATTACTGATATTTTCCTTTCTTTGCAATATTGCAATATATTGATTTAATAAATTATTATTTTTAAACATTATGGTAATTTCTAAAGACAAAGTAGTATCGGTTACTTATGAATTAAGAATTGACAATCCTGAGGGAGAGATCATTGAGTCGCTGCACGAAGATTCACCTTTAACTTTCCTATATGGAGCAGGTTCATTACTGCCCAAATTTGAAGCTAATCTTGCCGGATTAAAAACCGGGGATAGTTTTAAATTTGCACTTACCGCCGCAGACGCTTATGGTGAAGTTAATGAAAATGCCATTATTGATATACCCATTTCAGTTTTTGAGATTGAAGGCAAGGTGGATTACGACCTTGTGAAAATTGGTAACAGCATTCCCATGCAGGATGGTTATGGAAACAAACTGACCGGAAAGGTTAAAGAAGTTTCACTAGAAAAAGTTAAAATGGATTTCAATCATCCGCTTGCAGGAAACACCTTGTTTTTTACCGGAAAGGTCACAGGTATCAGGGAAGCCACAAGTGAAGAGCTTGCGCACGGACATACTCATAATGCCAGCGATTGTGATGATGATTGTTCAGACTGTGGCAGCAGCTGCGGCTGCTATTAGGCGTTTTTTGTTTTAATATGAAATTTATCGGCATCCTTTAATACAGGGAACTTTGTTCTGAATTCAGTTAATTCTTTGTAGCTTAAAGTATAATATAACAGCTTTTCCTCATTGATACTTATTTCAGTGAGGATTTTCCCTTTTGGTCCTATAACCATTGATTCTCCAATATATGTTATCTTATTGCCATCCTCTCCCACCCTGTTGACACCAATAACAAATGATTGGTTTTCAATGGCTCGGGCTTTTAATAAGGTGTTCCATACATCGCTGCGTTGAGCCGGCCAGCAGGCAACATAAACCAATACATCATAATCACCTTTATTGCGGCTCCATACCGGAAATCTTAAGTCGTAACATATCTGCCAGCATATTTGCCAGCCTTTTATGGTGCTGATCTTCCTTGAATTTCCGGCCACATATTTTTTTTCTTCACCTGCCATGCGAAACAAATGCCGTTTATCATATTTATCAATATGTCCATTTGCATGCACACAAAGCAACCGGTTGTAATATTTTTTGTTTGCAGGAAAAATCATACTTCCTGCAATACAACAGTCATTTTTTTCTGCCTGTTTTTGTAACCATGATACTACATCATCAGGTTTATAATCAATAATTTCTTCAGGTGAAGTAATAAAACCGGTGTTAAACATCTCGGGCAGTATAATCAGATCAACAGGTTGATTTACTGAATTTATCAGATGATCAATCTTTTTAAGATTTGTATTGGTGTCTTTCCAAATAATATCCGCCTGTATGAGCAGAATGTTAAGAAATTCAGCT
>JAJUGM010000415.1 GCA_029268165.1 Bacteroidota bacterium | reverse complement strand
AGCAATTCAGCCTACCTGGCTATTGATGATGCACAGCGGATTGTAAAAGAAACCGGCGATTTATCAGTACCACTTTCCATACGCAATGCACCCACCAGTTTGCTAAAAGAACTTGGATACGGGAAAGGTTATAAGTATGCACATGATTATGACGGTAATTTTATTCAGGAAGAATTTTTACCTGAGGCAATCAGGCAACAAATAATTTACAAACCGCAGGACAACCCTCGCGAAAAAGAAATCAGAACCAAATTGAATATGCTTTGGAAAGGCAAGTATAATTATTGAAATTTTTAATGTAAATTTGAACGTAGCGTTGCACTCAGTTTGCAATGACAGTATTCACAATTTGCTATATACACAAACAATAATAATATCAACAACATGTGATTCGGGAAGCATTCAGGACTTTCAGATTTTTATAAACAAATTTTAATATAATGAAAACAATTGACACGATTCCACAAATCAGGCATGTTAATTACCGTAATTTTTTTCTAATTGCAGGGCCATGTTTAGTTGAAAGCAAAGAAATCTGTTATGAAGTTGCTGAAAAAATAGTGAGCATAACTGACAAATTGCAGATTCCATATATTTTCAAGAGTTCTTATAAGAAGGCAAATCGTTCAAAACTTGATTCGTTTACCGGAATAGGCGACAGGGAAGCACTTGAAATTCTCAGGGATATTAAAAAACATTTTAAAATTCCGGTTTTAACTGATATTCATTCTCCTGAAGAGGCATACTTTGCTTCGCAGTATGTTGATGTGCTTCAGATACCTGCATTTCTTTGCCGGCAGACGGATATACTGATTGCAGCCGCAAAAACGGGAAAAGCTGTTAATGTGAAAAAAGGTCAGTTTTTAGCACCTGAGTCTATGAAATTTGTTATTGAAAAAATTTTGCATATGGGTAATAGTAATATCATGTTAACTGACAGAGGCACTATGTTTGGTTATCATGACCTGATTGTTGATTTTCGGGGATTATATGAGATGAAAAAATTTAATTTTCCTGTTGTACTTGATGTGACTCATTCATTGCAGCAACCTAATCAACATTCCGGTATTACTGGTGGAAAACCTGAACTTATTGAGACCATGGCAAGGGCCGCCATCGCAGTTGGCGCTGATGGGATTTTTCTTGAAACACATCCTGAACCAATGTTAGCTAAATCAGATGGTGCCAATATGTTGAAGCTCGACCTGCTGGAAAACCTCCTTGAAAAACTCGTTAAAATCAGAAAAATTATTACTGAATTTGAAAATTAATTATTACTTAATTTTGAAATTAATTGATTATCTATAAAATAGAATGTTTTATTAAATAAAATATTAACAATGAGTTGGACTTGTCAACAATTTTATTAAATTTACATTCTTAACCCTAACAATTGGACCCATATTCGCAGAAGGCCTGTTTTATTAGCAGGCTTTCTTTATTTTAATCGTATCCTTTTTCGGTTCCAATCTAATCATGAAAAAAATAAGAAAAGCAGCAGACCTGTAAGCCGGATTCTGTAACCTGAAAGGGATACCTGTCATTTATCTGAGCGATCTACCCCTCGCGGCTGTCAATATCATTGCTGATATTAACATCATCGCGAACAACGACTAAGGGCAAAACCTGCCGCGATATACATGATCTTGCAGCCTGCAAGACAGACAGCAGCATGTGTCGCCACATGCACTGGTGGGCTCTTACCCCGCCTTCTCACCCTTACTCACCGAAGTCTTCACAAAGGCGTGCCTTCGCAAGTCGACGGGAGCGGTCATTCTCTTCTCTGTTACTATGCCCTCACGGACATCTTTCATTTCGAAAGTGCAGCGTTCTGTGCTGTCCGGACTTTCCTCCCTGATATATCAGTAAATATACCAGAGCGACAGGCCGATCTGCTGCTTTTATGCTTATTATTTAATGACATTCAAGTAAACCAGTGTAGCTCCAAAACCATATTCTTTAAATGAGGCATCCTGAAAAGCAAATTCAGGATAATTTCTTTTCAGTTCATTACGCAACTCGAGCTTCAGTATTCCATTCCCCACTCCATGAATAAAGACAATTCTGCGTGCTTTTTTACTTATTGCATCTTCCATGGCATTTCTGAAATGATTTATCTGGATCCTTAAAATATCAGTATTCGAGAGTTGCGAGTAATCATTACAAAGTGCTTCGATATGAAGGTCAACCTCAATTGTATCGTTTGGTTTTTGATGATTAATGTATTCCGGTGTTTTCTTTTCCGAAACAAATTTCTTTTCTGAATCATCTTCCTTTTTGGAAACTTTTTGTGATTGAACACAACTTATGATCAAGGCATTTTCATCGAAATAATCATTTGGTTTATAAATATGATTTTTTAAAAAATCATACTGTGAAATATCAATTTCCTTATTGACAGGCGGAATCGGGTAATAATGCCCCTTTGATGCAACTATTACCTGAAGATGAAACTTACTAATTTTGGTGAGCGCAGCCTGGTCAAATTCATTAATAAGTACTTTTGTATTGGGTTCAATCTCACCGCTTGACAGATAATAGAAATTTCCCTGTTCCTGAGTCCCGATCATAAAGTACAAATAAAAATCACTGTCGTTTATAAGGTAACAACTGATTTGTGCTTTATATACAGCGTAAATATCATGTGGAACCAAACCAATGAGTATAATAACCGCTGACTCTGCAGGCAAGCTGATAGGTATATTCCTCTGAAGTTTAGCCTTATCACCTAAGTAAAAGGGCACTGTTTCTTTTTTATTTTCTGTATAAATAGCTTCCTTATTTTCTTTTAAGTCATTGAAATTCGTAAATGATGCATCAATAATTAATTCATTCGCTGCGACAGGAATTTCGAAGCCGTCGGGTGTCATAACATAAATATAGCCATTCGAGCTTATCCGGCTTACTTTTCCGCCTCCGGTATCGTTTAAGAACTTAACGTTATCTCCTATTTTAAATTTCATTTTTGGTAAATCAAAAGGCAGGCAAAATTAGTTATTTTTACCCGTAAATTGATTTTTTTTTTGAGGCCTCAACTAAATATAGATGACTATACATACGATCTTCCTGAGGAAAGGATT
>JAJUGM010000414.1 GCA_029268165.1 Bacteroidota bacterium | reverse complement strand
ATTATTAAAGTCAACATCATCTACAAACGTGCCAGATTCTGAAGAAAAAAGAATTTTCTTATAATCATTCCTGATGTCTATGTATTTCTTAATAAATGATAATACCTCAGAGTCTGACTCAGCTATCAGTAATTCTTCAAGATTATTAATGTTTACAAATGTATCTTCATAAATACTGTATACCGAATTGTTAATACAGCCTGAAAATCTTAAAAAGCGTGAACTGCCTGAAAAATTATATGTATAATTAAGATAGGCTTCCATTTATTTTAGGGTTCAATCAGATGTCAAGAGATTCTGTTATCAAATTAACAACAAAATTCGCCGCAAATCAAGAAAAAGTTTATAAGTATAGTTATTTCATTGACGAATGTATAAAAACATACAATAAATAACGGTTGCTTTGTAAGAAATAAAAGCTAAAAATATTCAATGACTGTTGCTAAAAAGTAATAAGTTGATGGACAACCTGAAAATAAAATAAGTAATTTTCGGCATGAGATATCATTATAGGCGGTTTTATGACATGGGACAAAATTATTCCTGAATATGAAGCATTCCTTAAGCTTGAGAAGTCATTATCAAATAATACTATTGAAGCCTATCTTGATGATCTTGGCAAGCTGAAGGAATATCTTTTTTTGGAAAATTCGGGAATTAAACCTGAAGAGGTTGATTATGAATTACTGAAAAGCTTTGTTTCATGGATAAATGATATGGGGATAAGTGCACGCTCGCAGGCAAGAATTATTTCGGGGCTAAAATCATTCTTCAGGTTCCTGATGATAACTGATAAAATAACCGGCGATCCTACCGAATTACTTGAAACGCCGAGACTTGGACGAAAAATACCTGATGTGCTCAGTATACATGAAATTGATCAGATACTTGGTGCTATAGACCTGAGTATGCCAGAAGGCCACCGCAATAAAGCCATTATTGAAACATTGTATAGTTGCGGCTTACGTGTTTCAGAGCTCATTGACTTACGCATTACTAATCTGTTTTTTAATGAGGAATACATTAAAGTGGAGGGAAAAGGAAGCAAGCAAAGGCTTGTACCTATAAGTGCCAAAGCCATAAAAGAAATACAATTTTATTTGCAGCATTACCGGAGTCAGATTAAACCAAAAAAAGGGGCAGAAAATATTGTGTTTCTTAATCGGCGGGGAAACAAATTAACCAGAGTAATGATTTTTAACATTGTTCGCGAACTCGCCCGTAAAGCAGGAATTATGAAAAACATCAGCCCTCATACTTTCAGACATTCGTTTGCCACACATCTGGTTGATGGCGGAGCAGACCTGCGCGCCGTGCAGGAGATGCTTGGGCATGAGTCAATTATAACCACTGAAATTTATACGCATTTAGACCGCGAATATCTAAGGGACACAATAATGCGATATCATCCGCGGTCGGAATACCTGAAAAAACATTTAAAAACATCAGGTTAATTCAAATCTTACTGAAATTCTCATTGTGCATGCAACCGGGAATCCGTTTTGATTGGCAGGACTGAATTTCATTTTTTTAATAGCACACGCAGCAGCCATACCGCAACAACCTCCAATATCTTTTATAATTTTTGTCTGACTTATGTTCCCGTTCGCATCAACAGTAAATTCAATGATTACAATACCTTCAACTTTTTGATCAACAGCTCTTTGAGGGTAAATAATCCGGTTTTTGACACATGTTACAATATTTTCTCCTTCAACAGGACAAGGTAAGGTTTCGCGGGCTTTAAAATCGGGGTTGTTCGATTGACCTGTATATACATGATTATCTGAAGGCTCAACTGCCCATGCCTGCAGCATGGAAAACATCAGAATGCCCAAAAAGTGAACTAAAAAAATCCTGTTATTTGAAAATGTATTCATTTTCATTAGTTTTTAGTTAATAAATAACTGAATTTGCCTTACAAACGCAACAGATATACCAAACTATATAATTATTTGATTAATAGATAAATGAACGTTATTTGGTAAAAATAAAATAAAAAATAAGAGTTCATAACCGCACAACGACTGTACGATACCGGACAATAAGGTAACTTACCTCAGGTACGATGAAAAGAAATACAACCAGGCGAATAAAAATTTGATGTATTTTTAGAGGAAGTATGATGAAGAAACCAATTCATCATACATAGGTTAAAACAATTATAGCATTATCTATTCATTATTTTATCACTTCATCTTCTCATCGTTCTAATCGCCAATCAGTGCAAAGGCGCCCCAATAAGCCGGAAAGGCGGTCTGCCTGTTTTGAATAAGTCTTAGTTTGGCTTTTCGTAATGCTGCAGCATAATTGTCACCATCTGCAATGTGGCGGTAAAAATTAAGCATTAGCTCAAGCGTGGCACTGTCGCTTATCTTCCAGTAAGAAAAAACCAAATTTTTAGCGCCGGCATGCAGAAAGCTGCGTGTAAGCCCCATAACACCTTCGCCTTTTTCAAGCTTGCCTGAGCCTGTTTCACATGCGCTCATTACTATAAGATTGCACCCTAAGGAAAGGTTGTAAATCTCGCTTGTATACAATATTCCGTCATCATCATAGGATATTCCTTTATCAGCAGAATTTTCTTGGTGATATTGCGCAAAAGCAAGGCCCGATAGTTCAGGGACTCTATTATTAATAAGCCCGTGAGTAGCTATATGTACAATAGTGTAATGCTTTGCCGAATCTTTAAAGTTTTTTTCCGTTGCATTTCCGAGTAGAAATACGCTTGCCTTATTGCCCTTTAATAGAAATAAACGGGCAATGCTATCAACCTCATCTTTTGAATGCGGAAGTTCAGCCAGATTTTTTCCTGGAGTCACTATCGACCTGAATTCGTCTATGCCGCTGTTGATAACAAACTTTTCATTCCGGGAATTTAATTCCTGGAGATGTAATTGAGGTGAAAATACAGGAGCATAACCTGCAAATGTATGGTATTCATCTTTTCCTTGGTTCACAATTCGCGATTCTTCCCACAGCAATGCTGAATAGTGGTATGTGAATAAATATTTATTAATAAGATAATCCTGGTTGGTAAAATCCGGTATACCTGAAGTTACTTTATAACTTGTTATCAGT
>JAJUGM010000413.1 GCA_029268165.1 Bacteroidota bacterium | reverse complement strand
TCAATAGCTTTCTGAACCAACGTAGGTTCACTACTTTTTTTTCATGTTGTTAAAATTTATAATTAGTAATTATCTGAAATATAGCAAAATATTCTATCTTTGAATAAGCTATCCCCCGTAAGGGAGGATTTAGTTCAACAATATCTCTTGGTAAAAATAATAAAAAAAATTCAGGAATATATTTTTTAATTAAAGACTGTGAAGGAAGTAAAGCATTCTGGATATAACTGGCATATTTAAAGCTCTCTGCAATTTCTTTCTGATTCTTTAATATATCATAGCTTTTCTTTTTCACAGGTTTATTTTATAATGATTTTTAAAAGTATTTGTGAAAAAAAATAATTAGAATTCACTACCTGTATATTTAAGTAATATTGAATATTCATCCTCTAAAAGTAATAAAAGGTTTTGATTGTTGTCAATTAATAAATCTTTAATTTTGCCTGAATCTAATCTTAATGTTTTCAACAAAGTGCCGTCCTGTATGTTAAAACACCATATCATATCATTCTGACTATGTTGCAATAACATAATCCCTTTGCCTGCTTCTGAAGAAATTATCTTGTTAATTGATAATAATTGTTGGTCAAGAGGGTATTGTTTTTCAAATTTTACTTTGTTGTCAGCACCATATTTGGTAATTAAAAGAGCTGAATGTCTTTGTCCGATAACAAAGAATTCACCATTAGGTAAGATCATTCCATAGTAATAGCTCACATCTTTTGGGGCTATTTGTTCCCATTTTATATAACCTTTACTATCCATAATGAAACTCCAGGATGTTCCTATAACCAAAATATTTTTGTCGGGAAGGGTACCCATGTATTTAATTTCTCCTTCTGTTTTATACATCCTGCTCCATAATTTTCGTCCGGCATCATTCAGCACGGTTATCCGGTAATATCTCTTTAAAGAATCATTTAATTCCCATCCACCGATATAAATATTATTTGAATTATCAATTGCTAAAGCATTAAAATTCCATTTTCCAATTTTATTACTCCAGATATTCCTACCGTTTAGGTCCTGTTTGAAAACCCATACTTCGTGTGCAGAAGAATCTGAGCCTACCCAGGTGTAACCATTATATATAATCTCATTTTTATTATTTATACATGACATTAAAACAACGTCGTCGTTGGCTTCGCCAACATACCTTTTCCATAATAGATTTCCATCGTTACTCAATTTTAACAACCAGATATCTGAAAATAAGGTATCAGCTATTTTTGAAGATAAGGCTAACAGATAATTATTGTCAGGCAAAAATTCAATAGTACCTGTTTTCTCAATAACTCCGCCGAGATCAAAAGTTCTTGCCCATTGAAGTTTATTTGAATTAATACTTGAAGCTGATATATATTTGTTACCTAAATCCAAGGATTTGAGATTAAAAATATCAATATATTGTTGTCCTTCAGGGTATTTTTTAATAAATTCATTATAAGCTTCAAGGGTTTTAATTCTTTTTGCATAATCATAAAGCAATTGCTTTTGCATTTGCCGGGCTTCAGCAACTTCAAGTGCGTCTGGGTATTTGGTAATAAATTCGTCATAGCTTTGCATTGTGTTAATGGCTTTTGCAATATTAAATGCAATGGCATTACGCTTTTTTAATGCCAGATTATATTCTTCAGCATCAGGATAGTTTATTAAATACTTGTTAAATGCTTCAACTGTATTTATTTTACAGGCATTCTCGTATGCCAGTCTATTACGGTATCTGATAGCTTCCTCTACCTGCGCTGCATCAGGAAATTTTTCAAGAAATTCAATATATCCTTCTAATGTATTTTGTTTTTCATATTTTCTGAATTCAAGATGATTTCTTATATGCACAACATTATCGTAATACCTGAAATCAGGAAATTTTTCAATAACTTCATTTGCCAGATCGAGATTGTTTTCTTCTCTTATATACTTTATGAAATGACTTTCAATTGTTTCAATCGCATAGTCAATTTTCTTTTTAACAGGTCGGCTGCTGGGGCGTTTCTCAGTATTTTTAAAGTACTCTCCAATGAATTCAAGTTGTTCGGGTTGTAACTTGTCCAGATTGCTTTTTAATATTCTGCAATGATGCCAGGCCTGGGTTAAGTTGTAAAACATAGACTGGTTGTCCGAATAAATTAAAGCCAGTCCAAAATTGGCCGCAGGGTTTTGATTTTCTGTTTGATATATTTCTTCAAATACTTTTTTAGCTTTTTCATAGTCAAGTTTTTCAAGGAATTTAAAACCCCGGTCAATATTTTGAGAAAAAGCGAACAGTTTAAAAAGTAAAATAAATAGATTGAATAAAAATATTTTTCTCATAATATGATTAATAGTATTATCCATTTAAATTGAAAAGTTAATTTTTTCATATCATCCAAATCATTTCTTTATTAAGGTAAACTCAACCCTGCGGTTTTGAGCTCTACCCTGTTCGGTTAAATTCGATTCCACAGGTCTTGATTCACCATATCCTTTGGCAATAATTCGTTCAGGACTTACACCTTTGCTTATCAAATACTCGACAACAGCCTTAGCTCTTCCTTCAGATAACTTCTGATTATATGTGTCTGATCCTTCACTATCAGTGTGTCCTGATATTTCAATCTGTTTCAGGTTATTCTCGATCATAAAAAGTGCCACTTTATCAAGTTCAGTATATGATGCAGGTAATAAAGTTGTTTTATTAAATTCGAAAAAAATATTTTCCAGTACAATGGCCGAGCCTTCTTCAATGTTATTCAGTTTATCATCCAGATCATTTCTGGTAACGGGGGGCTCAATAAACTCAATGGTATCGGATGAAATGCAATTAAAAGCGTCTGTTGCTTTGTAAATATATACACCAGCCGGTAGGTTTTTTAAAGAATTACCTGTCATTCCATTATTCCAGGATATAGAGTATGGAGGATTACCACCCAGCATGCTAACTTTAATACGGCCATCATTGATTAACTTGGAGACTTCTCCGGTTAAAGGATCTTTTCCTCCAGTGTAGTATGATTCAGTAACCCGTGTTTCCAAGTCATGCTGTACACAAGGACAGTCCTTGCAGTCATCAAGTGGCGTTACTATTACATCATCAATATAATAGT
>JAJUGM010000412.1 GCA_029268165.1 Bacteroidota bacterium | reverse complement strand
GCTATTGTATATCCCAACAGAATATACTTGCTGGTTCTCTGGTAAATGCACATTGAGATAATCCTTAAACGGATTGGGATAAATAATAGGAGGAGTTGCAACAAAATCATTCAATGCTGACTGTTCTTTGACTTCAAGTATAAAATTCTGCAATGTTGAATCTTTACCGTCAGTAACTCCCAAGGATATGTCATACGAACCTATTAAACTATAATCAGGATTGCCGGCAAGCAATCCGTTCCCTGAAAAGAACTGCAACCAGGAGGGAACTTTTACAGTAAACAGCTGTAAAATATCCCCTGCATCTGCATCAGTGGCCTTAAGTTCATAATTATATGGCAACCCAACATAAGCCACGTTAACCGGGGTTGTATGAATAAGAGGTTTATTATTTCCTTGTTGCACAGTGATGATAAATGAAGAGTCAACATACTCAATTCCATCACTGCCTCTGAATTTAAAGAGATTATCACCCAAATCGGTGTTTTGGGGCGTGCCATAGATTCTTCCAGTCTGGGAAATAAAACTGCACCATGATGGTATTATTAAAGGAGTAAGGATTAAATTATCTTTTCCGTCAATATCGGTAATGGTTAATATTTCATCATACAATCTGCCGGTAAGGGCATATTTGTTAACAGGTAAAATAATAGCCGGAGGATCATTAACAGGGATAACGTTGGCCAGTAACTGAAACACATTACTTTGGCTGGCAAGGTCATTAACAACTACATTGATATATAGATCGCCATAAAAATTTTGAGCCGGCATAACCTGATTCTCTGAAAAGGAGTAATTTGTTCCGCTCAGGACGTTTAAAGTAAGGTCGCCAGGCTGATCATCAACATCCTGTATATTAAGGTAATCAATACTAATGTTGATGGGTGAATCTTCGGGAACGGATAAGTTAGATTTCTGTGATAATATTATCGGAGGATCATTTACCGGGGTAACTGTGAAGGTAACCTGGTCGCTAGAATATCTTCTGAGTGAAGGAACAATTCTACCTTTATCGGCAGCAATAAATGTTATTGTTTCTGAACCATTCCAGTCGCTGTTTTTAACAGAAATAGTAGCAACACGATTCGCATCTATAGTAACATTTAAAAACTGCGGATTTTCAGGATTAATATACCATGTAATATCTGCATCAGGGTCATCGGAATCATTTACATAATTATCCAGATATATTTTAGTAAAAGCATTTCCCTCACTAACAGTTTGATCAGGAATGTTAGAAACAACCGGCATGGCACTAAGTGAGGCTAGCGTATTATGCCATAAGGTAGCCATTTTATTATACCCTGCTTCATTGGGATGAAGCCAGTCAATCATATCGGTGTAATAATTTATACCTGCTGCACATTCCATATCAATAAAAATAAGCTTATCGCCATTATTGATCCGTGTCTGGGCCATAGCTTTCAGTAAGGAATTATATTTAATGACCCGTGTTTCAGTACTGCATGGGTAATTCTGCAAACTAATAATACTTGCCAAAATAACCAATACGGGTTTTCCTGACTGTTGTTCATAAGAATCTACTGCGTCAAGTAACCTGTTAACATCAGTAACCGTATTATAATCATTTGCAATAACATCATTTGTGCCAATCTCCAGTATGATGACATCAGCAGGATAATAATTTAAATAAGGCCCGTCGGTAATTTTGCCGAAATTACCGCCTGCGTTTCCCGTTTGAATGATATTAGCAAGTTCGTGATCTCTTATTCCGGGCCAGCCTGCATTTTCACAATCGCTAAAATAATACCAGCCTGCCCTTCTTGAACCAACAAAATCGACATAAAAACCCGATTCAGAAAATAATTGATACAGCTTATATCTGTATGATATTTTATAAGCATCTGTTCTCGGATCATTCTCATAGGTGTCAAAAGTTATGGAATTACCAAGGGGCATCACCTTTAGTGGCTGTTGAGCAAAAATGTTGACAGTAAAAAGTATAAATAATATAATCTGATAAAATAATGCATTCTTCTTTCCCGAAATATCAATTATCATAATTATTAAAGTAATGAAAAAATCATTCCGCTTATTTTGTAAGCGGAATGATTGATTTATTGGTTATAATTTCTGCTATTTTTTAATGAATTTAACAACCTGATTATCCTCATTAGCTGTTATTTTACAGAAATATATGCCAGGTTTCAGGTCAATAACATCAATGAGTACATCATTAACTGATGAACCAGAGTTATAAGTCTTAATAACCTTACCTGTAAAATCTATAATTTCAATATAAGCTGTCATTTTGTTCGTAAAGACTATCTGCAGAATATCATTTACAGGTAACGGATAGACATTTGCAACAAGTTTACCGCCATGTACAATATCATGTATACCTGATCCTGATGATACGGTAATGGCAAAGCGCTGATAAACACTGTCAGTACCATCATTTAGCTGAATAACAACAGAATCTTTTCCGACGTTGCTATTATCAGGTATACCGGACAGGGTATGTGTATCGGTATTATAATCTAGCCAGTTGGGTTTTTTTACAACTGAATAAGTAATTGCATCATCGTCTGCATCAGTTGCTGTTATTGCATAAGTATAAGGTGAACTAACCATAGCAGATGTTGCTGGTGTTGAAGTAAACTCAGGCAGGTCATTAACCGGATCTATAGTTATATCAATTGAATCAGAAACCACTGCATTTCCATCAGATAAATCAAAATACACCATTATGGATCCGTTGAAATTTTCTACCGGCGTAATTGTATTGCCTGTGTGTGTATAATTTACTCCATCCTTAACTGTCAGGGTGAAATCTTCGGGATAATTGTTATCTGGGTCAGAAACAGTAAAATGATCAAAGGTTAATGTAACAGGGATATCTTCATCTGTACTTATAACTGCTTTATTGTTAATAACTGGTTCATCGTTAATATTAATGACTGAAATTACAAAGGATTGCTCAACTGTATCGGTTCCGTCGGTAACAAGTATTGTAACTATGGAATCTCCAACATTTTCATTACCGGGTATTCCACTCAGCAATCCTGTACTTTGATTAATACTTAACCAGCTGGGTTTAACTACATACAGATACGTCAGAGTCTGTCCCTC
>JAJUGM010000411.1 GCA_029268165.1 Bacteroidota bacterium | reverse complement strand
TTTTCGAGACGTTGTTTGAAGGAAGTTAATGCAAAATTACCAAAGTCATAATCGTAAAAAGTCTTTATAGCCCTTACTATTTCTCTTATTTCAACGATTCCCAGTTCGGTCATAATTTTATGTAAAAACATTTTCGCCCCGCTTTTAAATTTTTATTTTTTCAGGAATATCTGTAATAATATTGATAACTTTTACCGGAAGCCCCTCTTTATTGTTGACCAGGTTAAAGTGTTCTTTCATTAAATATGTTTTTTTACCAACATTAAGTTTTTCAATGATGGTGGTATTTGAAATATTCTTTAACTGGCTCCAGAATTCAACATTGATTTTTGTATTTTTCCCGAATAAATATGAATGAGGTTTTCCGGTAATTTCTTCAGGTTTCTTATTTATTAAATGAAGAAATTTTTTATTGGCGTTTAAAATTTTACCATCGAGATCATATTCCAGTAAAAATACCGCAAGATTAAGCGAATCAACAATATTATGGAATTCCTGTTCTCTGCGTGCAGATTCTTCCTGCGTTGCCTTCAGTTCTTCCATGTTTTGTCTCATTTCTTCCTCCTGTTCTTTCATTTCCTGGGCTTGTTGTTGCGATTTTGCCAATAATTCAGCAGTTTTCTGATTAATCCGTGTTGAAATAATGGTTGATGCCAGACTATTAGCTACTTCTTCTGCAAAGGCAATTTCAAAGTCTCTGAAAGCATTTAGTGAAGCTATTTCCAGAACACCGATAAGCGTTTCTTCATGAATTACAGGAACTAATAGCAGGTTATCCGGCGGTGCATCCCCGAGTCCTGATGTTATGGAAATATATTCTTTCGGAATTTCGGTGAGATGAATGGTTTTCTTTTCGATGGCACAGGTACCAACCAATCCTTCTCCTACAAGAATTGTTTTCTGAAGATACTTTTTACGATTGTATGCAAAAGCAGAAACCAGATTTAACAGAGGCTTTTCATTTTCTTTTTCATCAATCAGAAATACACCTCCCTGAATAGCACTGAGATAATTAACCAGTTCCCGTATAAAAGCGTCTCCCAGTTTAACAAGATCATTGCTGTTTAACCTGAGAACATTGCCGAATTTTGCTAGGCCTTCATTAATATATCTTCTTTTTGCATTTTCCTCATTGTAATGTGCCTGTTCCCGGGCTGAGTTTATAATATTTTCCTGAAGTTTTTTCATTTCAATCCCTAAGGTATCATGATCGCTTAACAGTTTTATTTCAGTATTATACTGCCCCTGGTTCAGATTCCGCGCAAAATGTGTTTTTGCTATGAGTCCATCAGTAAGCTTGTTTATTTCAGCTGAAATTCCTCCAGGATCAATGTCTGAATCAATATTTAACTTGTTTTCCGGAAGGTATCCGCCTGACAATCTTGAAATAAAATCTCTGATTTTCCCAATTGGTTGTAAAAGATTTTTATTAAAAATCATAAAGCTTATTATCAGAAAGCCGGCAAAATTTAAGAAAATCAGGACATAACCGATGAAATAATCCAAAAAGATTAATTTTCGGATTTGGTTGCTGATTTTAATCTGAAGATCTTCAAAGGTTGATGTAATGAAATTATATGAGCTCTGATATTTATTCAACTCACCACTGGCGGAACCAATTCCAAGCCGTTTGTCAATTACGTCGAGTTGTGCTGTTAAATTTAACAGACTGTTAAGCTGCTCTGAACCTTCTGTTTCATTCATTGAAAGCTGGTTCTGAAGCTCCATTATCAGTGTGGTTAAATCATTAATGATATTGCTGTTATGATTAATGAGGTACTCGGCCTGCAATCTTTTTATTTTGGATATGTCGGCAAGGTAATTGTTATTTGAAGAAATAATATTTTCAAATTCGTCAATTTGCTTAAGCCATTTGGAAACGACACCCTCAGAAAAGTTACCCCGCTCTTTTAATGAGGATATTACAGCGAGGTTGTCTGATGACCATTCTTCAATTTTCTGATTAAAAAAAGTTAAAGTTGATGCAATTTCAGTTATTCTGCTGAATGCCTTTTTCTTTTCGAGGATTGCGGTTATTTCGTTGATTTTTAAAAAAGAATTGGCTATTTCTTGTTTTATGTTATCATTTAAATCCTGACCAATATCGTAACACAATAATTGGTTTACCAATATTTTATGATAAGAAGCGTTTACAGATTCAATGTTTTCTTTAATTATATTCAGCTGCACATGAGTATTATTAATCTTGTTTATATGCTGATGCATGAGGGTAACAATAATAGCAACAGAACATAAGAAAACAATGAGCAAAATGAAAATCAGATAAATTTTCTTAGGCACGACAGATAATTTGTTCATTGGCTTTATTTTTGCCATACTGGTTAACTGTTTAATTGTCGTTATACTCAAAATTTAAAATACTTAAATAATCACCTCTTTAAATTTAGGTTAAAATATTCAATTAGTGGTTTTAACTGACTAAATTTAACCAACACATTTAATTTTTGTAATATGCATGTCCTTTTTTTGTAAATTTTGAAGCAAAAGTACCCACAATGGTCTCATGCAAACCCAACACCACACAGCCGTTTTCGTAAAGATTCTGGTAATAAAGGTCAAAAACCCTGTTTTGCAGGTTATAGTTAAAATAAATAATTACATTTCTGCACAGAATAAGGTCAAATTTAACATAGAGCGTATTGTTTTCGGTTACCAGATCATGTTTTTTAAAAACAGGTTTTTCCCGTAAAAAGCTCTTCATCCTGATGATATCATTGGTTTTGTCAATATCAAAATATTTATCATACGGAACATCATTGTATTCTTCGTAATTATATGGATTCTCCTTAATTACCTTATCAAAGTTGTCAAGATAAGCAATGTTGAACCGGTATTTGTATTCACCTTGTTTTGCAGCATCCAGCACGTCGGTATTTATATCAGTGGCATATACTTTTGCTTTTTCAAAAAGTCCGAGTTCGTATAAAAGAATCAACATGGAATATACTTCCTGTCCCGTTGAACATCCGGAATGCCAGATGTTAATTACAGAATTGTTTTTAAAACGCGGCAGGATAGAAAACCTTAATGCCTGCCATACCTGTGGATCTCTAAACAACTCGGTTGTATTGACGGTAATTTCTTTAACTACT
>JAJUGM010000410.1 GCA_029268165.1 Bacteroidota bacterium | reverse complement strand
TTTTTCATAATAAAAATTGACTTTGTTATATGGTGACAAACCAATGCCCGAATTACCGGTATATTCAATTTTGTTAAGCCAGAACTCGCCGGCTGCGTTGTCTTCACCATAAGTAAAGGTAATATAATTGCCGTTAACATCAGAAATCTTGTTAATATTCCATATCAATACTTCTGATTTTCCCTGTGCTTCAATTCGTGAATCAGTGGTATTGCCAAACTCCATAATCATGCCGTCTTTGGTTTCAACCTTAAACCACTGAGGTCCCTTTCCGGCCGTGCCATAAGCTGTAATCTTTGAATAAGTTTCGTTTGCAGTTTGATATACTGATCCATCATAACCATAAGTTCCGCCAGTTAAAATAAGTCTGTTTCCATCCAGTGCAAATTTATCATTATAGTCAAGTTCCACGCCCTGCAATTTATTATCATAGTAATAATTTTGCGGTACACGTGAAATAGCTGACAACCCGCTCAGGTTCCAGCCCATACCCAGTAAGCCATTGCCGCTCTGGCTGTTATAGGTGATGGCCAGGCCGGGTTGCATGCCTGCCGTCCCCGGCGGCACTTCAATGGGTATGGTGTAAGTTGCAGCGCCGGTAGGCGACACATCAAATGAACCCGGCAGGCTGCCTACAGGCAATGTTTTATCAAGCGACCGGTTCGGGTCGGGCTGCGAGGTTTGGTACTCCACATCATACAACAGGCTTTCATCTATCTTTGCTTCAAAATTGCCATCACAGGCCGGATAATAATTCTGAACGATTACTTTGCTATTATAATTTCCTGAACAACTAAATTCTGAAGTATGTTCTATTCTTATGGTAGCCGATGTCTCAGCAAGATATGACCATGTAACTTTCCATGCTGAACCAAGCTCATAAACAATTTTATCTGCAAGTTCAACTATATTATCTATAAAATCGTAGAATTCATAATTACCGGTTTCATATCCTAAAGGAATCGTCCCCTGTATGGTTTTCGAATTAATTATTACACTTGGTATCCATTTATAAAAAACAGATGAATAATTCCATTTAATTTCAACTATCTGAGCTTTTTCAGAACCAGCCAAAGCAGAACTAAAGCCATTTTGCAATTCTATCCAGTCGCGGGCAATATAAGTGCCACAAATGTTGGCATTGCTTATTGTTAGGGTTTTCCCGGTAGTCTGCGCAATAACAGGATGTATTTCTATGAAAATATTGCTTATTGATATTAATATCAGTAGGACATATAACTTTTTCATACGGTTGTTTTTTTACTACTTATTAAAAAAAGTGGATGTATAAGCAACAATCTGAACAAATTAAATAAGGAACAATACATTTTTATGTTTCCGTTTTCTCTACCTCGGCTTAGAGCCGCTAAGTGCTGCTACCTTTTTTTCAAGCTCGGCTATTCTGGCCTGCTGGGTTTTTAATGCTTCTACCAGCATGGGAATTAAACTAAGATAATCCACGCTCAGATATCCCTGTTCATCTTCACTCACCAGTTCGGGAAATACCTTCTGCACTTCCTGCGCCGAAAAACCTACTATAGTCCTTTCAGGTAATGTAGAAACTGTCTGAATTACAGAAATGGTGTCATTTGTTGTAACTGGTTTATTATCATTAAACTCTTTATTAGGCCTTTGAACAGGTTTAAATGTTATTGCTTTCAGGTTATACAGATTATTTACGGAAGTCATTGCCAGGTCAGCCACATCTTTTTTAAGCCTTATGTCGGATGAAACACTTATGTTGGTTGCCCTTACATAACCATTTACATCAAGCATATAGCCCGGGCTGGTTGTACCTATTCCTACATAGCCATTAGACTGTAATATGGTAACGCGTGGTGTAAAGCCGGAGCTTGTACACAACGTGAGGTTATAACCCGTGTAGCTTGTTATATTGCCATCACCAATGTTAATTTTTTTACCAAAATAAAACATAGGAAGCGCCGTGTAAAAATGAGTGCATGTACTGTTCTGAGCTCCTATTCTTGTATATCCATAATCGGTGGTGATATCGAGCGCACCGGCTGTCTGGTTGCCACGTATGGCACCGTTAACATGCAGTTTCTCTGCAGGTGAGTCAGTACCCACTCCCACATTGCCATTGGAAATTATCCTTATCTGGGCGTTTAATGCAAATGCACAAACAAATATCGCTGCAACTGAAATAAAAATCTGTTTTTTCATGGTTTTCTTCATTTTAGGTTTGTTATATTATTGTTTTTATTTTCTACTGTAATTAGGTTGCACCGCTGGTGCTTAATGGTAATATTTATTAAAATCATTTTTTCTTCATTCCTGATTCTTCCCCGATAGCTATCGGGGGGGGGCTATTCTTTAACCACCTTCCATTCAACACTCCTGTCTTTCATCATTATCTTCATATAATACACACCGGCATGTAAATCTGAAAAGCCAATCACATTTAAGGCCGTTGCTCTTTCGTTGCGGTAAACCAGGCGGCCGTTCTGGTCAAACACGCTGATGGTGGCATATTCATTATCATCAAGCAACGGTATTTTCACTGTAAGCTCGCTTGTTACCGGGTTGGGGTAAATGAGTACCTCGTGGGTGCCTAACTGATCTTTGAATTCCTGTGGTTCAGCTTGGTTTTCGCTTTCATGCTGCGCAGTTGACTTCTGCAGTGTTATGCTGCGGCTGATGCGGTTGCCTGCGGCATCGTATCCAAAATAAACGGTCTGGCCTGATAAAGATAAACCTACCAGGCTCATCAGAGCAAGCACTGAAAACAATTTGATGGTATTCATAGTTTAGGTTAATTATTTGGTTTCAAATAATTTATTTTCATTATATTTAAATAAATTGCCCGATATTCAATGACAGATTGCCACGCCATTCATTTGCATCCTGCAACCTGTTTTATCTTAATGAACGAATGGCTTGCAATGACGCATTGTATGGCCTGCGGGTCATTGCGAGAGACCTGCTGAAATGAATCAGCCGGTAAAAGAATTAAGGTAAAATTTCTATTGCCGTTCACTTAAGTCAACGGCAATGAAATAAATATCAATACCTTAAAGAACACTCCTAATCTAAACATTCCTTTCCTGATTCTATAAAATCTTCAAATCTTCCAATTTTCAAATCAACACATCTTCACGTCGCCATTCTAAGGCACAACCCCTCT
>JAJUGM010000409.1 GCA_029268165.1 Bacteroidota bacterium | reverse complement strand
ACCTTTTAAGTATGTGGTTCATGTCCATCCGACCCTTGTTAATGGACTTTTATGCAGCAAAAATTCTGCTGAAGCAGTAAAACTAATCTTTGGCAACTCGGCATTGTACATTGAATATACCGAACCAGGTTATGTTTTATTTAAAAAAACAGCTGAAAGAATAAGGCAATTCATTAGCGGGTCAAACGCCGCACCGCAACTTATTTTCCTTGAAAATCACGGTGTATTTTATTGTGCTGATTCGCCTGATGAAATCATCAGATTATCTGATGCTACTGAGAGTAAAATTGCAGCTTTTCTTAATTGTAGATTACCACATGCAGATAAACCAATCGATGATCAAGTTGTCCTTTTGTTACCGGCAATTAGGATGATGTTAACCGATGATCATCCAAAAATCATACGCATCAGGCATAATGAACTGATAGCGCATTTTTATTCTGATAAAAAGGCTTTCAGTCTGATACAGGCTCCTTTTACCCCTGATATGATCGTTTACTGTAAATCGAAATATCTGTTTATTGAATCTAACGGTAATGCTGATACGATAATAAACAACATACATGATGAGATATTACGGTTCAGAAAAGAGAACGGATATGCTCCAAAGATGATTCTTATAAAGGAAATCGGGCTGATTGCCGTGGATGATAGCTGGCTTGCAGCCGAAACTGCCCTGGATGTTTTTGAAGATTTAATGAAGATTAGCTATTACAGCACTTATTCAGGAGGTCCCCGTTGTCTGACTGTTGAACAGATTGATTTTATTGATCATTGGGAAGCAGAAAATTATCGAAAGCAAATATCTGTAGGTAATAAGGCTGAAAGTAATGTGAGTCAGAAAATTGTTGTTATAACAGGAGCTGCTCAGGGATTTGGTGAGGGAATTGCGCGTAATCTGATGAAAAAAAACGCCAATGTTATTATTGCCGATATCAATGCTGAAAAAGGGGATCAGCTGGCAGAAGAACTAAATACTGAAGGGTGTAAGAACCATGCGGTTTTTATAAAAACAGATGTTTCTGACCCTGAGCGTGTTAAAAATCTGTTTTTTGAAACGGTTAAAACTTTTGGGGGGCTGGATGCACTTATTAGTAATGCCGGTGTTTTGCGAGCCGGTGACCTTGATGAGATGGAACCTGTAACCTTTGACCTGATAACAAGAATTAACTACAACGGATATTTTTTATGTGTTAAATATGCTTCAGGTATTTTAAAAACTCAGGCAAAATATCATGATAGTTATTATACGGATATTATTCAGATTAATTCAAAATCGGGGCTAAGAGGCAGCAACAAGAATTTTGCCTATGCAGGCAGTAAATTTGGAGGCATAGGCCTGACTCAGTCGTTTGCACTTGAGTTAATACCATACAGGATTAAAGTAAATGCCATATGCCCCGGTAATTTTTTTGATGGTCCGTTGTGGTCCGACCCTGATAACGGATTGTTTGTGCAATATCTTAAAACAGGCAAGGTACCCGGAGCAAAAACAATTGATGATGTGAGGAAACATTATGAATCTCAGGTACCTATGGGAAGAGGTTGCACCGTTGATGATGTTATGAGAGCCATTCTTTACCTGATTGACCAGCAATATGAAACCGGACAGGCCTTGCCGGTTACAGGAGGGCAGGAAATGTTAAAATAATTCAAAACCTGCCGTAAAGAACATATTCATCTGTATTACAAAAGACCTGACTGTAAACAAAAAAGTTCAGACGGTTTGTTTCCATTCTCCGGTTAAGTTGTAATACCGGATGTCCTTTGTGCACGCCGAAATATTCCTGCAGTTTTTTATCAGCCCTGAGGGCCAGTATTTGCTGCTCGCCTCCCTTGATTTCAATCTGATAGTGCTTGCGTAAAATATCAAAAAGCGATTTGTTTTCGAACGACCGCGATGTGAAACGGGGCAGATTAAGATTGGGTATCATGGTGATGTCATAAAAAACCGGCTTATTATTTACATAGCGCAATCTTTCCATGTAGATACAACCGAGCTCCTTTTCAAATTCAGAAAGGCTAAAAGTAAAAGCAAATGACCAGTTTCTGACCTCGGGCTTAACAATAATTTTAGTCTTCAGGTTTTCTTTTCCTATAGCTGATGTGGTTCCGGTTATAGAAAGAATACCTATGCCTTTTGGAACGCCGGTAACGATACTCCCTTTACCCTGATGTTTTTTGATAAAACCTTCATTTACAAGAGCATCTAATGCTTTACGAACTGTTGGTCGTGTTACATTATAAAGCGTGCACAGGTCATTTTCAGAAGGCAGAAGCGTACCCGGTTTATATAATTCATCCTGTATATGTTTGCGGATTGTTTCATAAACCTTTCGGTAACTGGGAATCCGTGTTGAAAAGGTCATTATTAATGAATTGTTTAATTTTTTATAACAAATGTAATAAAAAATCAGTATTTTATATGTAAATGTAAATTCATTAACTTGTAACTACAAATATTTAATATGAAATTTAATGAATTGAAAAACAAAGTTTTAATGATTTATAAAAATATTTATTTTCTAATTGTATATACAAGTTAATTTATTATTTTTACCACCAAAATTAAAATTAAGCATTACCCTCTCCCCTTTCCAAGTGCTACTCTTTGTCTATAAAATTCTAATTCATAAGCAAGCTGCTCTATATCCTTTTCAGTATTATTTATAAAGTTTTCTATATGAAGTGATAGTCCACCAGATGCTCCTCCTTTAACCTTTTCAATTGCTTTAGCCATTAAATCATCCAATCTATCTATAGGAAGAACTGCCTCTGCTCCTGCTTCACCAACACCTATGACACTTGGTCTATTAAAAATACCACCACTTGCATACCAATCAACACCTAAGTGTGGCACACTTGGAGGTTTTAGGCTAAACTCACCCTTTAAGCTAAAGTGCGGAAGTTTAATATGTGGAAGCTTTATGTTTAATCCATTAAAGAACCCTTTTATTTTATTTACTTGATCACTTACAAAGTTAACTACTGCATTAATTGGAGACATGATTGCAGATTTAATATTATTCCACACTGAGGTTGTTACTCCCAAGATACCATTCCAAACACTACTAACAACATTTTTAATACCATTCACTGCACCATGAAATAGATTAGATACACCATTCCACAGACCTGAAAAGAATGCTGT
>JAJUGM010000408.1 GCA_029268165.1 Bacteroidota bacterium | reverse complement strand
TCAAATCTGCCGCTTTTACCCACTTTCTGATAATACCCTGCACCCAATTCAACAAACTGATGCTTGTGAAAGTTATCTGTAGTATCAGATGTACGGTTTGCAAAGCTTCCGTTTAGTATAAGTCCTATATGGTCTGTAACAGCAAAGGCAAGCTGAGGGTCAAATCCCGATACACCTGTGTTTACTGATGCCTGAAATTCACCTTTATTGCTAAACAGAGGCGTATTAACCACATTGGGAATATAAGACGGAGCACATGAGAGTGCAATAAAAAACAAAAAAAGCAATGCAATTTTTGTTAATAAACAACATGTTGTTTTTTTCATGACTTTCAGGATTAATCTTGTTTTATTTGAGTAATTTCTAAATAAATACTAATATAGGCGTTTGATTATTTAATAATTATTACCATTTAAGCTATTTATAATTATACGGTTACATTTAAAAAAATGTTGCAAAATAAAAAGTAGTGGGAAAAGTAATTAAAACAAGGTAAAATATTTATCTTTAGTTTGTCAATATTATTAAGGGGTTACTAATGCGGTTAATTATTCATATTTTTATATGCAAAATAATACTTATTGTTTCGGCAGGTATGGCACAAGCGATAAATATACTGCCAGATGAGATGAATGGCTGGGTGAAAAAGGAAACCATTCAGATTGAGACACCTGATGAGCTGTATGATTATATTGATGGTGGTGCGGAACTGTATTTATCATATGGTTTTGTCAGAACAATCAGTCGCCGCTATGTCAGGGACAACGAGCCTGATATTACTGCAGAAGTTTTTGAAATGGCAGGACCGGCTGATGCTTTTGGCATTTACAGCCAAACCCGCGACAGAGATGAGCATGAATTCGGGCAGGGATCATATTATGTGAGCGGCGCTTTGTTTTTCTGGAAAGGTAAATACTGGGTAAGTATCAGCACCACTGAGACCACCCCTGAAACTGAGGCCTGTTTAAAAGGAATTGCCAGGTATATTGACAATTTAATTTCTGAAACAGGCCAATTACCAATGATATTATCGTTATTGCCTCAGGAAGAACTTGTCCCCGGAGGTGTCCTGTATTTCCATCACTATATCTGGCTTAATGCTTATTATTTTATTTCAACGGAGAATATTCTGAATATTGATTCAACAGTAAATGCAGTAATGGCTAAATACAGGCCTTCAGAATCCAGGTTATATATATTACTTGTTCAATATCCCGGTGCTTCTGAGGCAGAAAAAGCATTTAAAAAATTTTCAGAAGCATTATTTCCGCGAGGGTTGAACGAAGTAGCCCTTAAAAATAAGGACGAAAAATGGATGGCTGCTGATAAACATGACTCATTTATTATTGCTGTTTTTAATGGCAGCAGCAGGGAAGAAACAACAGCACTTCTGGCTAAAGCTAAAAAAAGTATATTATAGTTCTTTTTTTTAAACATCATTATTATAAGGAATATCAATGATCAGGCATTGATTTACGTTCAGACATTAAACAATTATAAATACATAAAATATGAAGAAATCAAAAATTTCACGCCGGACAATGTTAAAGAAGTCACTTGCAGCTGCGGCCGGTGGCGTTTTACTGACGGCATTGCCAAAGAAACTTTTTGGAAAGCCTTCAAGTAACAAATCACGTGTTATTTTAATACGTGACAATCGTGTAATTGATGCTTCGGGTAACCTTTCTGAACCAATATTACAGGAGATGCTTGATAAAGCTGTTGTTCAGCTTACGGGAAAATCAACTGTTAAGGAGGCATGGGGAAGCATAATCAGGCCTGCAGATGTTGTGGGTATTAAGACTAATGTTTGGAACAATCTGCCAACTCCGCCTGAGCTTGAAAACATCATAAAGAAGAGGGTTATTGAAGCAGGTGTAAATGAAACCGACGTGAGTATTAAAGACCGCGGTGTATTAAATGACCCTGTGTTTAAGAGGGCAACAGCGCTTATTAACGTAAGGCCTATGCGTACACATGCCTGGTCGGGGGTAGGAAGCCTTATTAAAAACTATATCATGTTTGCCGAAAAGCCGTCTGCTTATCATCCTGATTCATGCGCTGACCTTGCAACTCTTTTTGAACTGCCTGCTGTAAAAGGGAAAACCCGGCTGCATATTCTGGTGATGCTTACCCCGTTATTTCATGGGGTTGGCCCGCATCATTTTAATAAAGAATATACATGGCCTTATAAGGGATTGATTGTGGGCTTTGATCCGGTGGCTGCTGATGCAACAGGTCTTCGAATTATAGAAGCCAAACGAAGGCTGTATTTTAATGAAGACAAGCCTTTGAATCCACCAGCAAAGCACATTTTACTGGCCGATACACGCCATCATCTGGGTCATGCTGATCCTGAGTATATTGATTTAATAAAGACAGGCTGGAATGAGGATATATTAATCTGATGAATTTGTATATTCATCGTACTTAATTTAACATACCGCCAGTCCAAAGTATCCTGTAAGGAATGCTTTCAGTTCATCATAATCATGCATGACAGGTAGTTCAGGATGATCATCAATTACGTTCTGTGGCGGGCGGAAGAGAATGCCTTTGTCGGCCGATTGCAGCATACTGATGTCGTTATAGGAATCTCCTAATGCAAATACTTCATAATTAAGGCTTTTCAATGCCTCAACTGCCATACGTTTAGAATCCTTTTGCCTGAGGTGATAACCGGTAATTATTCCTTTGCTGTCGGTTTCCAATGAATGGCAAAACAAGGTGGGCCTTTCAAGTTGTTCCATCAACGGGTCGGCAAATTCAACGAAAGTATCTGATACAATTATCAGGCGGGTGACTTTTCTTAACCACCTGATCATTTCCAAAGCGCCTTCAAGTGGTTTTATGGTGGCAATCACATGCTGAATGTCAGTAAGAGTAAGATTTCTCTCTTTAAGAATTTTTAGTCTGTGCAGCATCAGCTGGTCATAGTCCTTTATGTCGCGTGTGGTAAGCCTCAACTCGGGAATTCCGGTTTTTTCGGCCACGTTTATCCATACTTCCGGCACCCACACACCTTCAAGATCTGAACATACAGCGTGTAATTTCTTCATTTATCAGTTGTTTTAGTAAGCGGCAAAATAAAGAAAAAATCATCATTATCCAAAAGTCCGGATTTAAAATTAAACCCAATTATTGCATTAGAAAAATT
>JAJUGM010000407.1 GCA_029268165.1 Bacteroidota bacterium | reverse complement strand
TCCAGGCATAGGAGTCCGGTTAATGCCATCATAAATATCTGGGGTGCTATTGCTGCTTATCAATTTTTCGAAAGGAAACCTTCTGTATTGATGTCCAAAACAATTTACCATTTAAAATAAATGCCCGAACTCACGTTAAAAAAATAAATTATTATGAAATTTTTATTCCTGTCAACAGATTAACCATTCTATTGTTAATATTGCAATTGAACAGGACTCATTTTTATGGCACTTAAGAATCAATATGGTGAGATTAACAGGAACACACTGTTATTCGTCATTATTCTGACTTCCTTGATTAATCCATTTCTTGGCGCTGCTGTTAATATTGCGCTTCCGAAAATAGGTGATGAGTTTTCAATGAATGCAGTTACAATGAGCTGGGTAGCCATGTCGTTTTTACTTTCATCAGCGGTTTTTCTGGTTCCCTTGGGAAAGGCAGCAGATATTCTGGGTCGCAGAAAAATATTTTTATGCGGCAACATCATTGTAGCCCTTTCTTCACTATTTTGTGCCTTATCAACATCAGGAATAATACTGATCATATTCAGGCTGATTCAGGGAATCGGGAGCGCTATGATGTTCGGGACAGGTATGGCAATTATAACATCTGCCTTTCCGCCACATGAGCGTGGGAAAGCCATTGGTATTAATGTTTCGGCTGTATATCTGGGCTTATCCATAGCACCATTTGCTGGTGGATTTCTTACCCAGTTGTTTGGCTGGAGAAGCCTTTTTTTAGTAACCCTGCCTTTTGGCCTGTTGGTGGTAGTTATTACAGGCCTTTTTATAAAGTCTGAATGGGCTGATGCCCGACATGAAAAATTTGACTTTACAGGTTCATTTATATATGTTATTGCTGTATCTCTGCTGATGTATGGTTTTTCAAAATTACCTGAAACGTATGCTTTTGTTTTAACGGGTGCAGGTATAACAGGCCTGGTTTTATTTATTTCAGTAGAGTTAAATCGTCAATACCCTGTATTGAATATAAGATTATTCAGAACAAACCGTATCTTTGCTTTTTCTAATCTTGCGGCTTTAATAAACTATGCAGCAACCTTTGCCATTGGTTTTGTACTAAGCCTCTATTTTCAATATATAAAAGGGATGAAACCACTTCAGGCTGGCGCAATTCTGGTAACCCAGCCATTTATTATGATGATTATTGCAGGTTTTTCAGGACGGATGTCAGACAAGACCGACGCACGTATATTATCTTCACTGGGAATGGCTATTATTGTCGTTGGACTGGTTTTGTTATCATTTGTGGAAGAGAATACCAGAAAAGAGTTTATTATAATCAGTCTGTTGATTTTGGGTACTGGTTTTGGTTTATTTTCATCTCCCAACACGAACTCCATTATGGGGTCAGTTGAAAAGAAATACCTTGGCATTGCCTCGGCTACGGTGGGCACCATGCGCCTTACAGGCCAGATGTTAAGTATGGGAGTTGCTACCATGATTATTCATGCCTTGCTGGGTAATGCAAGTATTGAGCCTTCAAACTTTCAACTGTTTATGACAAGTGTACGAATTATTTTCATACTGTTTAGTTTTCTTTGTTTTCTTGGTATCTTTGCTTCACTTGCAAGAGGGAAAAGTTCACATTCTCATTACAATCAGTAATTTAAAGAATGAATTATTACTATGAAAACTTATAACTGGGGAATTCTGGGCACAGGGTTTATTGCTCGAAAGATGGCTGAAGCCTTATCATTTGTGCCACAGGCAAGGCTATATGCAATAGGATCGAGAAGTAAGCAAAATGCACTTGAGTTTGCCAGTATTTATAAGACTGAAAAAGCTTATGGGAGTTATGAAGAACTGGTAAGTGATCCCGAAGTAGATATTGTTTACGTTGCCACACCTCATAATCTGCATTATGAAAATACGATTTTAAGCCTGAATCATGGCAAACATGTTTTATGTGAAAAGCCATTTGCAGTAAATGGTGCCGAGGTGCGACGCATGATAGAAAAAGCAAGGGAAAACAAGCTTTTTCTGATGGAAGCCTTGTGGACACGCTTTCTTCCCAACCTCACAAGGGTAAAGGAACTTGTCGATGAAGGTGTAACCGGAAAAATAAGGCTTATTAAAGCAGATTTCGGAATTAATGTTCCATTTAATCCTCTACACAGACTGTACAACAAAAAATTAATTGGGGGTTCTTTATTAGACTTAGGTATTTATCCGGTTTTCTTTTCTCTATTCTTTCTCGGAGAACCAGTAAAAATTACTGCAACAGCCGGAATTGGCTCAACAGATGTTGATTATAGCTGCAGTATTACATTCGGTTATAAGGATGAGACGCTTGCTGTAATGTATTCATCTTGTATAGCAAAGACTGACATTACTGCTGCAATCTATGGTGAAAAAGCAACCATTGTTTTCGATAATTTCTGGTATATGCCTGTTCCTGTTAAGATAATTCATTCTGATGGCAGGTCAGAGAATATTCCTTTGCAGTTTGAGGGAAATGGATATAATTATGAGGTATCTGAGGTAATCAGGTGCCTTAATGAAGGCCAGACTCAAAGTAATTTAATGAGCTGGGATGACAGCCTGTTGTTGATTGATACACTGGACAATATACGGAAAGAAATTGGTCTGGTATACCCAGAGCATGATATTTAATGAGGCTCAGTTTTCAGGAGCGATAGCGAACTGAAAACTGTAAGCCGAATTAATCCCGATAGTGCAACTCATCGGGAAAGACTTGGATAGTTAAGTTTAAAGGCTCAGTTTTCAGGAGCGATAGCGAACTGAAAGCTGTAAGCCAAACTTTTTCGTGAATAGAGCAATGCAGTGATGAAGTGATATAGTTGAATTATGAGTTAAACCCTAATTTGTCATTAGCCTTATTTTTCAAATGATCGTAATTAGAAAAATTGTTTGTTTTATCATTGAATATTAATGATTTGCAATGACAGATCGGGGTTAAAAACTTGACATTATCCTATTTATTTTCATGGAGCGTTGCTTTCAGTCTGATGATTTCAATGCCTGCTTCCAATACAGCACCAAGTCCGTGCAATTCATTAGTCCTTGCTGGCCGGTTATAATAAAAAACGAGGTCGTCCTGAATGCCTGTGCCAATGCAAACATTTTTCAGCTGTCCATCCGCTGTAATCATATACTTTTTTAATCCTTCCCAGCCGGAAAGG
>JAJUGM010000406.1 GCA_029268165.1 Bacteroidota bacterium | reverse complement strand
TATGCAGTATTTACTACACGATATGCCAAAATTGGCGTGTTGATCTGTTGGGATCAGTGGTACCCTGAAGCAGCAAGAATTACCGCCCTCATGGGGGCTGAAGTTATTTTTTATCCAACTGCCATCGGTTGGGCGCTTTCACAAACCGACGATGTTAACAGGCAGCAATTCAGTGCATGGCAAACCATTCAATGCGCACATGCTATTGCCAACGGTGTTTTTATTGTTGCTGTAAATCGCACTGGCATTGAATCAGGAATTAGGTTCTGGGGTGGTTCATTTATCTGTAATCCTTTTGGGATAAAGCTTTACGAAGCCACACATGATAAGGAAGAAACCATTGTGACGGAACTTGACCTTTCAGAAATAGGATTTTACAGACAACATTGGCCTTTTCTGCGTGACAGGCGTACCGATACCTATAATCCATTACTTAACAAATTTCTTGATGATCAACAATAACAGCCTAAACATTATATATGGCGTTTTCATCTGACAATACCCCCAAGAAACTGGGTTATCATTTCCCTGCTGAATGGGAGCCACACGAATCAACATGGCTCAGTTACCCGCACAATGAAAATTCATGGCCCGGCAAGATATATACCATATTCCCTTTTTACCATGCTTTTATAAAGCAAATCAGCAAGGGTGAAGTAGTAAACATTAATGTGGTTGATGAGAACATGAAAAACAGGGTTGAAATGGAATTAAAAAAAGCCGGAGTATCTATTTCTCAAATCAGATTGCATATACACCCCACTAATGATGCCTGGTGCCGTGACCACGGCCCCGCTTTTCTGATAAACCACTCATCAGGCATACCTAAAATAATTGTAAACTGGGATTACAACGGCTGGGGAGGGAAATATCCGGCAGAGCTTGATACTCAAATACCTGCATTAATCGGTCGGCTACTGAACTTACCGGTTTACCAGCCAGGTATTGTTATGGAGGGCGGGGCAATTGATGTTAATGGTAAAGGAACATTGATTACAACCCGGTCATGCCTTCTGAACCCCAACAGAAATCCCTGCCTCGAACAAGGCCAGATTGAGGATTACCTGCACAATTATTACGGTGTGGACAAAGTACTTTGGCTGGGCGATGGTATTGAGGGCGACGACACAGACGGTCATGTGGATGATATTACACGCTTTGTGAATGAAGATACTGTTATTACAATGATAGAACCAAACCATTCTGATGCCAATCACATACCGCTGAAAGAAAATCTTGATGCCTTGAAAAAAATGCGTATGGCCAATGGAAAGCAGATGAATATTGCTGAAATTCCAATGCCTGAACCGGTTTATTATGAAGGCCAGCGTTTGCCGGCGTCGTATGCTAATTTCTATATAGCAAATTCAGCTGTCATTGTTCCGGTTTACCGCTGCAAACAGGACGAAACAGCTATTGAAATTCTTTCGCAATGCATAAAAGATCGCCCTGTTGTGGGAATTGATTCTACTGAAATAATTTGGGGGCTGGGAAGCTGGCATTGCCTGAGCCAGCAGGAACCAAAAGTTTGATGTAATTGTTGACCTCAGATAACGGACACCAGATTGATGGATAATGGGTTGGGTTAACCCCATATTTTCCACTGAATAAAAACGGATTTAGTTCAACCGAGGTACCGTATGAAGCCATGATGGTTGTGGCGTTCTTATTATTTTCTTCTCAATCAGGGTGTTTATATATTTCTAATAATCCCAAGTGCGATGAATAAAAAAATACATCCAGGCGAATAAAAATTATTTTTAGAGGAAATTATTCATTGGGAGGTCGCAGAAAGAGCGGACCAATGAATAATCCCGATTTAGAAAAATCACTTTTCTTTTACAGCGCCAGCAAACCGGAAAAGTTGATTTTTCTTAATCGCATTGCATTAGAAATTTTTCTAATGCAATAATTGGGATAAAAATTTCAGGCTGATTTTTTGCCAAAATAAAAACTTTAATTATTTTCAACTTCTGAACTAAAACTAATTAGTGCCTGAATCAAACTGTTGAATACCGTAAGTGAGGTTAATATACTCCATCTAAAAATCTTCAATGGTTTTGTGAATCACTAATTGTTATTGATGCTGGGTAAAAGAAGCAGCAGCGCGTTAAAGAGTTTTATTATTTCAGAGAAATTAAGTTATATGAAAAAGCGGTGGCCTGATATCATTTCACCATGTGGCCGGTGCCTTATGAGTGTGATGTTCTTTTTATTTTCACAACCTTCGGCAGTTTTATCCCAATCCCTTGCAAACCTTAAAGGCCAACAGCCCCTTACGCTTAACGGGTTCATCAGCACCAATCAGTTACTTTCAACACAGCCACAGGATACGATGCATCGTATAAGTTATAACGGTTATTACACCGGCAGCCTTAATTTATCGTTATATGGCATCAACATTCCTTTTTCATTCACTTATTCCAGTAAAAAGCTGAGTTATACACACCCATTTAACCAGTTTGGCCTGCATCCCTCATACAAATGGGTCAAAAGCCACATTGGTTATGCCAGCATGAGCTTTACGCCTTATACGCTAAACGGCCATCTTTTCTTTGGCGTTGGCATTGAAGCCGATCCACCGGGCTTGTTGCGGGGCAGTGTTATGCTGGGCAGGCTCGTAAAAGCTGTTGAATACGATTCGGCAAAACCTCAGCAGGTGCCTGCATACAGGCGAAACGGATATGGCTTCAAAGTCGGAATGGCAAAAGACAATGACTTTGTTGACATAGCCTTGTTTAGAGCCACGGATAAGGAAAATTCAATACCTGCATTACCCGAACAGTATAGCCTGACACCACAGGAAAATGCTGTAATGTCAATTTCGTTCTGCAAATCGCTTTTTGAACACATTGTTCTGGCAGGTGAATATGCCAACAGTTATATTACAACCGATAGCCGCACTGAAAGCCAGCACGAAAAAAATATTCTGTTCAGGCCCACTGCATGGTTCATTCCCGTGAGAGCAAGTACAATAAGGCGGAATGCTTTAAGGACTAACCTCACGTATAGCAGGCAGCGGTACTCCATTGGGGCTGGTTATGAACGCGTTGACCCAGAATATACTTCATTCGGGACATATTATATTTCAAATAACCTGGAAAACATAACCGTTAATTTTTCAGTGAACTTCCTGAAAAACAAACTGGTGCTAAGTGGTAATACAGGCCTGCAACGCGATAACCTCG
>JAJUGM010000405.1 GCA_029268165.1 Bacteroidota bacterium | reverse complement strand
CGGTAAGATATCCAAATCTTTTCTTCAGTGCTTCGAGTAAATTTATGAACTGTTTAAAAGGTAATGACTTAAATACATCCTCTTCATTTATTATAAGGTCATCCCTGTATGCACAAACCACCTGCGGTGGATGATTTCCGGAATAATTCACTTTACAGCCCATCATTTCAGATAATAGAAATCCTGCTGCAAGATGAACAGCACCTATCTCAGGCCTTGTCTCATTTTTATGTTGTCCAAGACCATATCTGCCCCAGCGTGTATATAACGCTTTCTCCATCCGCTGTTCATTTTCCACACGTTTTAACGGGTGAAAAAAAAAGTCCTGATCGAAAATGATTCCTTCGTGTTTAAACCACCATTCCGGAGCAAGAACGATATCGACCGGCAACAGTTTCTTCCCAAGCAATGGATTATATGCGTATTTTCTTGTTTGTTTCATCAACTAATTAATAAAATAACCAGTCCACCGATTCACTATTTTCTGTCATTCCAATCCCCGTATCATGTAATTGAATCTGAGTATTTCCCTCAATAAAACCCAATATTAAGACAATTCCTTTGTCAAGCTTAAGCATATTGTTTCCCTCATTATAATCAAAAGTATAAACATTGACTGGGTATAACCCCGGAATGTCAAGTACATTAGCAATCTTAATATCGGCTTGCCCCCGATCGTTGGCGTGAGCATTTGTTTCGAGAGAAGGCGGCGGCAATATTTTATAACTGTTGCCGTTAAAATATCCGACAAGGACTTTAACCGGCCGGTCGCTTCTGAAATTAATTTCCGTGCCGCTATTCACCTGTTCATCGTAAGATAATCTCAGCCCTTTAAGGTTTTTAAGTTCAGGTGCAAAATCATGTATTTTAAAATCTTTATCTGAAAACACCTTCTGATTTTCTGCGATTGGATACCACTCTGCTTTGCCATTAGTAATCACGACGTCAACCGGTTTAAGGGGGTCGGTACTCATTATTGTACCTTTCTTATTTAATAATTTCAGATTAGTAAGGTTTCTTTTAAAATTTGCAAGCTCTTCACGGTATTGTGGCAGCAGTTCGGTCCATGTCTTATTCCTGCCATCTTTACCCGAAACAGGAATCCTGCGCTGTTGTGTTTGCATGCTGTTAGCATATAAATAAGTGTCTTTGGTAAGATTTACAAGATCAGCATATATTTCAACACTTTTTTCAAGATGTGGTAAAGCTTTCTCGAGGTCACCAATATCTTTTGAATGCTGGTAATGCAAAACATACATAGCTGCTTTGACCTTTTCAGCAAAGAAACGTGCAATGGTCTGGTAGCAATATACATCATTCTTCAGCCGCTCAAATTCCTGCCCGTTTTTTCTCACAAAAGGGGCAGCTTTTTCAATTGCTTTAACTGCATTGTTGGCATGTTCAACAACTTCAGCTATTATTTGCGGAGGGGTTTCACCTGTATGAGGCTGTCCTTGCCATTCTTTGTGGGCAAAATCAACCAGGATTTCTCCTTCAGGGCCATTTGAAGAGTAGAAATTGCTATACACGCCCCATTTATATGGATTTACGAGCTGACTCATAAACATGCCGAGCATCAGGGTTTGCCTGTTGCCATCAGTTATGCCAAACCTTCGTAAAAGTTTAGGTGCAATTTCACCTGTCTGCTCGTATGCTTCAAGAATTTCAGCACCATGTTTACCGCAACCATAAAAATCACCGAGTTGAGCAGACCAATAGTCAATTTCCTCCTGACGGTTTCGCTCATCATTCCATGCATATCTGCCCCATGCGCTGTACCAAATCCAGTCTCTTTGTATCTGTAAAATACGCGGAGAAGAATTATCGGCCGAATAGGGCCAGTCCCAGTATGAGGCCTGCGGGTATAGATGTAATGCATTTGCTCCGAGTATATTATGCATAGCCATAACGCTTTTCTGGATAAAATCGGGTGAACCATAGCGGAAAGGCTCAAGGTTAGCCATGATATGTACATTGGCTATATGCACTGTTCCGATACTACTAAGACTTCGGTGATAATCAACCCATTGTCCACGAGGTTCATAAGTAGTAAGCGATTCTCCATTATATTTATGCATGGTAAATAAATTTTTATAGAGAGGCAGAGCTGCTGCCATTACCTTTTTAGCATCTGTATCATGGCCTCTCAGTATCAACGGAGGTTCATCTGTTCTGCCTGTCGCTTTTAAGCCATCCTTTACACCCGGAATGATGGTTTCAGTAAACCATTTTATATCGTCTTCTATTGTATTAATAGCTTCACCAAGGCATACCATCAAACCTACATTGGGATATTTTTCAATAAATGCAGCAATTGATTTTTTGGTGTAATCGGCAACAACAGGAATAATGTCCCTGTTCCTGTCCTGAGTTTCAATAGAATGGTGTTCTGCAAAGGGTTTTGAAACAATTATGTTATAAAACATTTGTATCACCCATATTCCACGTTTATCAGCTTCTGTTGCCAAAAACCTGAATATTTCCTCATTCATTGCAAAAGTTGTGTCATTAACCTCAACAGCATAGGGATAATCTTTCAAACGTACAAGTGAAGCAAAAGGATGCCCATTCCATAAGTAAAGTGAGTTCATACGATTTTGAGCCAGCATATCAAGATATTTGATCCATAGGTCTTTATCGTAAAACCAGGGAAAATTATCAGGTGTATAAGGATATTCATATACTTTCCTTCCCGGAAGATAAGTTGGCTTCTGTAAGCCTATGCAAGTGCCCCTTAACACCATTCTGGGCTTATCGGTGAAATCAATATGAACCGGGAGCCTGCCCTTTGCTTCAACCCTTGCAGCCAGTTCAAGGCATCCGTATAATACTCCCGAAGGATCTTTGCCTACAATCATGATTAAATTGTCTGATGATTTAATGAAAAAGCCCTCATTACTAAGAGTATCAGGCAATCTGGTATTACTTTTCCTTGCGATGTGGTTAATGAGTGAGTCAGACAATAGTCCGACTACCAGCCTGGTATCAGCAGCAGAATGATTTATATGCTCACCGGGCAATAATACATTATATTTATTTTCAGAGAGGACTTTTGTAAGCTGCTCAGTTCCCCAAATTATCCTCCCATGGCAATTTAAAGGCATTAAAATGTCAATCTGCCTCGTGCTGCATGATAACATGAAAAATATAACTACAATAAATAAAATATTTTTTCTAAGCTGTTTCATGCTTTCTAACT
>JAJUGM010000404.1 GCA_029268165.1 Bacteroidota bacterium | reverse complement strand
TATGTTTGAAATTGGTATCAAACTTATACTGATGAAGGATTAACATTTAAACAGGTACTGACTTTAAAGAAGTCATCATTTGAAATGCTGATTCAGTTGCAGAATCCTTTAAATCAGGAAAACTATATTGATTATATGGGCCAGAAAGGTACGTTTACAGTTGAAAACGATATTCTGACGATAACACTGACAAGTATAGGTATGGCAGAAATAAACCAAACTACATTTATGCCTGTCGGAAATATTGTTTATTATAATACCGGCACCACAGAATTTAATAACATGTTACAACAGGCAGGAATAGATGATCCCATATTTAAAGCCAGATATTCTGTTTCCGGGAATGAACTTACTTTACAACTTGATTTTAATAATAATGGAAGCTTTGATGATGATGTTGATGAAACGGAGGTATTTATTAGGCAATAATTTGTTTTTATTATATTGACAATTTTGATGTAATTGAAAATGTTGTGATTTCAATATCTTACAGCATTATTTTTATTTTTAATTTTGATTAAGCTCAGGAATACATATCTTTGGGCTTTTATTATTTTTATGGCACTTGAAATCGGAGAACAAAATCTGGATAAATTTATTCTGGTCGGCGACAGGGTTTTAATTAAGCCTAAAACACCTCATGACAAAACTTCAACCGGTCTTTTTTTACCGCCCGGCGTTCACGAGCGGGAAGCAATTCAAAGCGGATATGTACTTAAGGTGGGACCTGGTTATCCCATACCAGCAATTAATGAGGTGGACGAGCCATGGAAAGACAAAAGCAATGAGGTTAAATACGTTCCTTTGCAACCCCGTGAAGGCGATATTGCTATCTATTTACAAAAAAGCGGATGGGAAATTGAATTTAGTAACGAAAAATATGTTATAGTTCCTCATAATGCTATCCTGATGCTTATACGCGATGAAAGCCTTTTCAAATAAGTTGCATAACAGATTTTAGACAATAGATGTCAGAATAAATAACTAATATAAGATATTTATCATCCTACATCTATTATCCGTTATCAGTAATCAATAAGATCATTCGTAATTCATCATCTGGCATAGATATCTCAATCATTTTCTGATTTACTCCTTTTTTACCTGTTCAAATATAAAAAACGGCTGTTCATCAAAAATTATCAACCTTATAATTATTAATCCGTAGCATTTAACGTAAGAAACTACTAATTAAATAATTTATTCAGATGCGTAATTTGAAAATTTCCAAAGGGCAATCTGTTCTGACAAAATCAAATTATAATAACCCGCTTTTTAAGGCAATATTTGACGGCTCTCCTGATGCAATTTTTTTATTAAACAGCAATGATTTTCATATCACTGAATGCAATAAAAAAGCCATCAGTTTATTCCAGGCGCAACATAAAAATGATCTGATTGGTTTTGAGATTTTTAATCTCTATGATGCTGAACCTGTTGAATTCAGTAAAACCCAGTTTATTGAGGCAGTGAATAATGGATTAGAATATAGCCATGAGCTCGCTTTCAGGTCAATAAGAGGTAATGTATTCTGGGGCCGCTATGATGTGAAACCCATTGAAATAGGCAGCGATAAATTAATAGTATTTAGAGTACGTCGGGTAGTGGACTATATGAAAACAGCAGAAATGCTTTCGGTACTCATAAAACACACATCCATGGTTACGGGTGTTGAGTTTTTTAACATGGTTACCTCATTACTGTCTAAAACATTTGATATACGTTACTGCATAATGGCTAGCTTATCATTCCCCGAAACTCAGGAAGCAACTACATTATCATGCTGGATAAACGGAAGCTTACATGAAAATTTTACTTTCAGCCTTAATCATAGTGCATCAATGAATGTTCTTAAAGGATACACTACATTTTATCCCAGAAACCTTAAAGAAATGTTTCCTTCTGATGAACTTATAAACCGTTATAATGCTGTAAGTTATATGGGGGCACCCGTTTTTAATACCGAAGGTACTGTAATCGGATTAATTATCATGATGGATGACAAGCCTATGGAGGAAATTCCCAATTCGCGATATGTGTTGTCGCTCCTTGCATCACGTGCCGGAACCGAACTTAACAGGCTGGATATTTTAAAAAAGATGCAACAGGAAATTGACGATCTCGGTAAATCAATACACCAAAAAGATAAGGCTATACATTTGTTAATAAATGATCTTTCAAGCCCCCTCAAATATATCCTAAATCTCACTGATGAGTTGAAGGTTAACATCGATGATCTGGATAAATCAAAAATAAGCAAGTATGTTAAAGGAATTGATAACACTATTAAGAACACCTACAGATTGTTCAATAGTTTAGCACAATGGTTAGGCGATAGACAGAACCTGATTATGCCGATAATTCAGTCTTTTGATGTTTACGAAACAGTGAAAGAAACATTTGATCTTTATTATTGTGCCGCTGAAAGTAAAGATATTCAGCTAATCAGTTATGTTTATCCGGGAACCTGGGTAAGTGCCGATAAAAATATGATAAAATCCGTACTGTGTAATCTGGTTGCAAATGCAATAAATTTTGCAGAATCAGGGGGACAGTTAATTTTAGATGCAATGGCTGCGGAAAATATGGTAAATATTACTGTACATCTTGAAGAGTTAATATTTCCGGCGCATGCCATAAATACATTATGTAACGAAGAGAAAATCTCAAATAACAATGAACGGCAAAAAGAAAACAGCCAGATTAATTGCTTTGCCTTATGCAAAGAAATGCTGACACTAAACCATGCTGCAATAACTTTTGAAAGCAGGGCGGAAAACCTAACTGCCATTGATATTAAATTACCTCTTGACCGGCATAATTAATAATGAGAAAATAATTAATACATTCGATAACTGACAATATCATTTTAATCATTTTTTCTATATTTGCATTCCGAAAAAGAATTTTGTTAAGACGCATTTGAAATATTTCGGGAAAAAATGCTAAGAAATGGCCCCGTAGCTTAATTGAATAGAGCATCTGACTACGGATCAGAAGGTTACAGGTTTGAGTCCTGTCGGGGTCACTATATTTTTTAATTGTATCGTTATTTTATAATATTATATAAAGTCTAATAATTTAATACACATAAATTCAATATAAATTGATTTGGTTTCAGATAGTGAGAAAACATTTTCCAAAAATTTATTTTTCTCTCTGTTAAACTTGTTAAATACCTGTTATGGGTAATTTTCTTTCT
>JAJUGM010000403.1 GCA_029268165.1 Bacteroidota bacterium | reverse complement strand
CAATACCTGCATTAAAATTATCTCCGGCTCCGATAGTACTTACCGGATTAATAGACCTTACCGGGTACTGCGCATTCACTGAATGGCTATGGAGCCATACTCCCTTAACATTGGCCGTATAAAGCAAAACAGGGGGATTGACGCCAAGATGTCCATATACTTCTTCAGCGCTGTTTAAACCCATAATGAATGAAAAATCAACGTTCGATCCGCGGACAATATCAGCAAGTTCCATATTTTCATATATCAGAGGCCTTAATTTAGGCAATTCGGGCAGATGCTGTTTTCTGAAATTGGGGTCGTAAATAACTATTGCCTTTTTTTTCCGGGCTTGTTTTATAAAATCCAATAATTTTGGCCTTACCTCATGAGTTATGGCATATATTGACCCGAATAATACAATATCATCCGGTTGTATTTCCGGAAAATCAATATTGAGCCTCACCGTTGGGTAAATTTTATAAAAATCATAACTGGCATCATTATTTTCGTTCAGAAATGCAAGGGCAAGAGATGATTTGCCGTCATAATAGCGGTAAACATATTGGGTTGAAACATTATTCCCTTTCAGAAAACTGTCAATAAGATTCCCCACCTCATCCAATCCATATTCTCCGATAAAAAAAACGGGTAAGTTAAGCCTTCCAAGTGACACTGCCGTGTTAAGGCATGCTCCGCCGGCCTTGGCCGCAAAAGGCTGATTATTTTTAAAAATAATATCAAGAACCGTTTCGCCAATAGTATATATTTTTCTCATATTCAGCGTTTATAATTCAGTAAAGAAGAAATATCAAGTTTATCAAAGCTTTTGAAGAAATCAATAAGTTTTCTGACAATAACTATAATTCCGTCTTTCTCATCTGATTCAATATTGAGAGGTAAAACAGGATCATGCAGTGAAAGCCGAAGCAAAAACCAACCGTTTCCGGTGTTTTTATCGCATGAAACCCTTATACCTTCATAGTTTTCCTTTGCTTTTTTCCAGCCCCTGACATCACGAATAAAATATTCCAGCGCATCAATAACCTTTCTGCCATAAAGGGCAAAATGTTCATCATTGACTTTTATTCTGAATTCTTTTGCCTCAGCAGGCTCCACAAGGTTTTCCAGCAATTGTTCAATATTTCTGCCCTGTTGATGCATTTTTGCAAGCTTAATAAGGACTTTAGCAATAAGGAAAGCACCGTCATCAAGAAAATAATTTTCTTTAAATGCAGCATGGCCCGATGTTTCAATGGCAAGCCAGCATGGTCTGCCTTCATTGTTTAATCTGACGGCTTCATTAATTACATTTTTATAACCTCTTTTAAACCGGTGATGATGTCCTTTATGACTTTCGATGAATGCTGAAAGGCCTTCTGAAGTAACTGAATCGGTAACAATATAGGATCCGGGATGTTCCTCAAGGATTATGGACGATAATAGCGCAATAAGCCTGTTACGGTTAATACATGCACCATCTTTGCCCACAATTGCGGCCCTGTCAACATCGGTATCAAAAATAATACCCAAATCAGCCTTGTTTTGCAGCGTAGCACGCTGAACAGCCTGCATGGCTTCTTCGTCTTCAGGATTAGGTATGTGATTTGGAAAATGTCCATCGGGCTCCAGATACTGGCTTCCGTTTGTATCTGCACCAAGAACAGCAAGGACTTTTGAAGCAAAAAATCCTCCTGCCCCGTTTCCGGCATCAACAATAATCTTCAGTCCTTTAAGAGGTGTTTCATAATATTGCGTATGATTTACCTTATCTCTTATCAGATGAACCAGATATTCTGCATAGATCTCCAGATAATTAAAATGACTGATATTGCCTTGCTCAGTAACTGATGTGAAATCTCCCTTTTCAGCAATAGAAAGCAACTCAGTAATATCGGCTTTTTCAAATCCACCTTTTGATGTAAAGAATTTTAGACCATTGCGGTTAAATGGCAGGTGACTGGCCGTAATCATTACTGCTGCATCACATTGTGTGTGATCATCAACCGTTGACATAAACATGGCAGGGGTGGTAGCCAGTCCAAAATCGAGTACATCGGCACCCATGGAAATAAGTCCTTTACAAAAAGCTTTTTTCAGTTCGGGCCCCGAAAGCCGGGAATCAATGCCAACAGATACCAGTATTTTCTTATCGGAGCTGAAATGCTTATGATACCATACAACCAGAGCCATACCTAACCTTGTCACAACATCGGGTGATAGGTTGACATCTTCACCTCTGATACCGGGCAGGGCAATGCCTCTGATATCCGAACCGTTTTGTAAGTCTTTCCAGGAAAATGTCATGGTTATTTTATTTCTTTTTTATTTGTAGCATTTTTTGATAAAAAACCCAGGTAACCTCCGTGGTGCCTTTTCGCATAATCAGAAGTTGTGAAATTAATTTTCTTCATCAGCATAACAACCAGCACATCACCAATAACGGTCATAACCGTAGTTGAGGTCGTCGGGGTAAGCCCTAACGGACATACCTCTGCCGGCCCTCCGGTATGAATGGTAACATCTGCCATTTTCCCTAATGGACTATCAGGGTTGCCTGTAATTACAATAACCGGAATCTGACTAACCAGGCCCCTCGCAAGCTCGTAAAGTTCAAGTATTTCTCTTGTCTTGCCTGAATTGGAAATTAACAGCAAAATATCATTTTCTGAAAGCACACCAAGATCGCCATGCTGCGCATCACTCGGATGAAGAAAAACCGCAGGCGTTCCGGTAGATGAGAATGTTGTGGCAATATTTAAAGCAATCTGTCCGGCTTTGCCCATGCCACTGGCGACAAGTTTACCTCCTTTTTCATGCACTGCACGATAAATAAGTGCAATAGCTTTATCAAAACTGTCATTTACTGGTATGTTCCTGATTGCCTGTGCTTCAGTATCAAGAATTTTCTGAATTTCTTCCTTCATTGATATTCCCTGTAATTGGTTTGGAATATCAAAGATAGGTGATTTTATTGTTTCAGAAGATGTGATTTAACCCGAATTTGTCATTAGCCTTATTTTCCTAATGACCACCATTAGAAAAATTTGTTGTTTTATCATTGAATTTTAATGTTTTGCAATGACAAATCGATTACCCCGCTGTAATGATTGTTTCAATTCTAAGCCTTTGGTATTGATTACAAATGCTTTATTGCTTATACATTTTTTAGTGCATAATCGGGGAAATCGGAGTTAAACCCGTTTAAGTCATTAATTCGTTCCTTTCAAAATGACTAATCCGT
>JAJUGM010000402.1 GCA_029268165.1 Bacteroidota bacterium | reverse complement strand
ATAGCAGAATATTACAAAAACATCAGTTATTTTCCGGTAAAATCATCAGTTGTTCCGGGCGGAATATTTGCCCGGATTCCTGACCAACCGCCGGATGAAGCTGAATCTTACAGTAATATTTTTAATGATTTTGAAAATATCATTCTTCCAGGCATTACTCATTGGCAGAGCCCTGAATTTTTTGCCTATTTTCCGGCTAATAGCAGTTTCCCTTCAATACTTGGTGAGATGCTTACCGCAGCATTAGGCGCTCAGTGCATGAAATGGGAGACCTCGCCTGCAGCTACCGAACTTGAAGCAAAGGTTATGATCTGGCTCAGGCAGATGACCGGTTTGCCTGAGTATTTTCAGGGTGTCATTCAGGATACTGCTTCGACAGCCACACTTTGTGCCTTGCTAACTGCCCGTGAAAAGGCATCAGGTTTTGGCATTAATCAGCATGGTTTTGCAAACCAGCCGCGTTACAGGGTTTATTGTTCGTCCGAAGCGCACTCATCGGTAGATAAAGCTGTAAGAATTGCAGGAATAGGACATGAAAATCTGATTAAAATACCGGTTGATAATGAATTCAGGATGAAACCTGCTGAACTGAAAAATAGCATTGAGATAGACAAAAAGAACGGCTATATACCGCTGTGCGTAGTTGTGGCGCTGGGTACTACCGGGAGTACTGCTATTGACCCTTTGGATCAGATTGTTGCTGTTTGCAGGGACCACAATCTATGGATTCATATCGATGCTGCTTATGCCGGATCGGCGTTACTGCTGCCTGAATATCGGTGGATGATAAAAGGCATTGAGCATGCTGACAGCCTGGTTTTTAACCCCCACAAGTGGCTTTTCACAAATTTCGACTGTTCCGCTTATTTTGTTAAAGATGCCGAAGCATTAATAAACACTTTCAGACTGGTTCCTGAATATCTTAAAACGCAGATAAAAGAGGAAGTCAATGATTATTCCAACTGGGGAATCCAATTAGGAAGAAGATTCAGGGCGCTCAAGCTTTGGTTTGTAATCAGGTCATTCGGTATCAGAGGATTACAGAATACAATGCGTTTTCATATTAAACTTGCCGAGGAATTCGAGAAAAGGCTGATCAATACGGGCCGTTTTGAGATACTGGCACCACGTTTGTTTAACCTATTGTGTTTCCGGTACAGGCCTGATGTGGGTATGTCTGACGAGAAGTTGAACAGGCTCAACGAAAAGCTATTGAATGAGTTAAATAAAAGCGGAAAAATATACATATCGCACACACGCTTAAACGGAAAGTATGCAATTCGCATGTGTATTGCCCAGACATATACTGATGCGATTCATGTTGAAAAAGCATTCAACCTTATTATCAGTAAAGCAGAAGAATTATGTTCTAACCATTAATTTTATTTAATTTGAAGGCAGACATTACACTATGGATCATACAACTCTTTGAACGCTGGAGCGGCGAAAAAGCAGTTGAAATAAATCCTTTGCCCGAATCGGGTTCTTACAGACGTTATTACCGTATTCTAAGTGAAAATAAGTGCGTGCTGGGCGCATTCAATACCGATTTGAAAGAAAATGATGCGTTTTTCTATCTGGCTAACCATTTAAGGAAAACTGGAAACCTGGTTCCCGAAGTCTATGCCGTTGACATAGAAAAAGGCATTTACCTGATAGAGGACTTAGGCAATATCACTTTGCTTGATTATATTCAGCAAATGCACAATAATTCCGCTGAGATTATTACGGTATATAAAAAGGTTATTGATGCTATGCCAGGTTTACAGGTAAATACTACTAAAGGACTCGATTTTTCACGCTGTTATCCCCGTCCGGAATTTGAATACCAGAGTATGCACTGGGATTTGAACTATTTTAAATATTGCTTTCTAAAACCATTGAAAATAAGCTTCGATGAACAGGAACTTGAAGATGATTTTATTGCTTTCATCCAGTTTTTGCTGGAAGCAAAGCGTGAATATTTTATGTTTCGCGATTTTCAATCAAGAAACATAATGATTCATAATAATCAGATATATTTTATCGATTTTCAGGGAGGGCGGAAGGGACCTTTACAGTATGACCTTGCATCGCTGCTCTTTGAGGCCAAAACAAATCTGCCTGTTACTATAAAGCATGAGTTATTAAACTATTATATTGACATATTTGAAAGATCAGGACATTCTTTTAACAGCGACGAATTTTTAAAATATTATTACGGATTTGTTTACATCAGGCTTATGCAGGCTATGGGTGCATACGGCTTCAGAGGTTATATAGAAAGAAAACCCTTGTTTCTTCAAAGCGTTCCTTTGGCTGCCAGCACTCTTGAATGGCTGTTAAATAATACAGCTTTGCCGGTTGATTTGCCTGCCCTGAGAAAAGTGTTTGAAAAAATTATTCTGTCAAAAGAGATTCGGGAATTTATTCCTGTTCATGAGGCATTGACAATTACCATAAACAGTTTTTCATACATGAGCGGAATCCCGTCAGATAACACCGGTCATGGAGGCGGTTTTGTATTCGACTGCAGGGCATTGACCAATCCGGGACGTATTGATGAATTTAAAGAACTGACCGGAAATGACGAGGCTGTTATACGGTTTCTCGATACAAAAGAAGATATGAAGGAATTTCTGGGTCATACTATATCGCTTGTTGAACAGTCCATCCGCGTTTATATGCAAAGAGGGTTTAACAGTCTAATGGTTAATTTCGGATGCACAGGCGGGAGGCACCGGTCAGTTTATGCAGCCAATAAATTATCTGAGTATATTAATAATCATTTTCCCGTCAGAGTAATTGTAAATCACAGAGAACTTGAAAAATAATTATTAACTTCAGTATTTATTAAGTGAAGTATTAAAAAGCACAGTGTAATGAAGGCGATGATACTTGCGGCAGGTAAGGGTACGCGTATGAGGCCTCTGACCGATAATGTGCCTAAGGCACTTATTAAAATTCAGGGAGTGCCATTACTTGAACACTGTATAAAATATCTGAAATTTTTTGGTATATATGATATCATCATCAATGTTCATCATCATGCCGAACAGATTATAGATTTCCTTAACAGAAATGGAAATTTCGGACTGCATATTGAAATTTCTGATGAACGTGATAAGCTGCTTGAAACAGGGGGAGGTTTGTATAAAGCGCGCTGGTTTTTTGAAGATAATAAACCCTTTATCCTGATGTCATCAGATGTGATTACTAATCTTAATCTTGAAGATCTGTGTGCCTATCATAGGCTTCATCAACCCATAGCT
>JAJUGM010000401.1 GCA_029268165.1 Bacteroidota bacterium | reverse complement strand
TAGACCCTTATGCTGAGGCTTTTGAGCGGGAGAAAGAAGGAAGTGAGGATGAGAAAACAAAAACCAGCGAAAATGTTGATCATCACAAAGAGACGGAGCAACATGCTACTTCGTCGGCGAAGTCAAATCTCAATAAGATTGAGCTTATAGACCGCTTTATTGAGGCAAGCCCACGTATTACGCCAAACCCGGAAACATTGCCACAGGAAGATATTTCTGTTGATAGTGTAAAAGAAGATGAAAGGTTTCTGACCGAAACATTGGCCAAAATATATATTAAACAAGGTTATTATGCCAAGGCGATATTTGCCTATGAAAAATTACTTTTGAAATATCCGGAAAAAAGTACTTACTTTGCAGGCCAGATTGAAATGATTAAAAAAATGATGGAAGATAAAACATAGAACCGGGAATGATTATCGGGGAAGACCAAAGAACAAAGATAAAAGAATTGATACAGACAGAGAAATAAATTTAAATATACAATTAAACAAATAAACAATTAATAAAATATGTACGGGTTAATCATTGGAATTGTTTTATTTATAAGCATTTTGCTTATCCTTATAGTACTTGTCCAGAATCCAAAGGGAGGCGGTCTTGCGTCGGGGTTTTCATCATCCAATCAGATAATGGGTGTTAAACGCACAGCTGATTTTATTGAAAAAGCTACGTGGGGTTTTGCTGCAGCCATTGTTATCCTGAGTATTCTGGCCACTATGTTTATCAATCGCAATAAGGGTGACGCCACGCAGACAAAAATACAGGATATTGAAACGGCAATTCCGGCCGACCAGATGCCATCGTATCCTACTGATGTGCCACAGGATAATGAATAACTTAAGTTGATCTTTGATATATCATCATTGTATATTTGCTTTAAGAATAAATCACTTTTGAATTTATTTTTCTACAGTCTCTTAAAGCGTATGAACTTTATCTGGTAAATTGAATTAATTGGCAGATATTGTATCGTAAAAAATGGTAAAAAAGTGTCAGTATGTCATAACAACTGACACTTTTTTATTTTGGCATGGAATTCGCTAAAGGTGAAAACGAATTTTTAAATCATGTTTAACTTAAAAAATAATTTATATGTCAGAAGTAAAGATTAAACCTTTAGCAGACAGAGTGGTTATTAAGCCACTTGAAGCACAGGAGAAAACCGCAAGCGGAATAATTATTCCTGATTCAGCAAAAGAAAAGCCCCAGCGTGGTACTGTAATTGCTGCAGGTCCTGGTACAAAGGACGAAAAAATGGAAGTTAAGGTAGGCGATGTCGTATTATACGGTAAATATGCCGGAACTGAAATAAACATAGACGGCAAGGATTACCTGATCATGAAACAAACTGACATTTTAGCTATTGTTTAATCATTTGCAAATAATAATAAATCAAAACTTATAAAAATGGCAACAAAAGAAATTAAATTTGATATCGAAGCACGCGAGCAGCTGAAAAAAGGTGTTGATGCACTCGCAAACGCAGTAAAAGTCACATTAGGTCCCAAAGGACGCAATGTCATTCTTGACAAGAAATTTGGTGCACCGTCTGTTACAAAAGACGGGGTAACGGTAGCAAAGGAAATTGAACTCGAAGACCCGTTTGAAAATATCGGTGCTCAGCTTGTTAAGGAAGTTGCTTCAAAGACCAACGACGATGCAGGTGACGGAACCACTACGGCCACTGTGTTGGCACAAGCAATCGTCAATGTGGGTCTGAAAAACGTGACTGCAGGTGCTAATCCTATGGACCTTAAAAGAGGTATTGATAAAGCTGTAAAAGCTGTTATTGATGACCTGAAGAAACAATCACATACCATAGGTGATGATAATGAAAAGATTGAACAGGTTGCATCAGTATCAGCCAATAATGACAGGGCTATCGGTAAACTGATTGCTGAAGCCATGAGCAAAGTTAAAAGAGAAGGCGTAATTACGGTTGAAGAAGCCAAAGGTACTGAAACTCATGTTGATGTTGTTGAAGGTATGCAGTTTGATCGGGGTTATATCTCACCTTATTTCATTACTGATCCCGACAAGATGGAAGCTGTTCTCGAAAATGCTTACATCCTGTTATCTGATAAGAAGATTTCAACCATGAAAGACCTTCTGCCTGTTCTTGAACCTATTGCACAGGCTGGTAAACCTTTGCTGATTATAGCTGAAGATATTGACGGTGAAGCTCTTGCAACCCTTGTTGTTAACAAACTGAGAGGTTCATTAAAAATTGCTGCCGTAAAAGCTCCCGGCTTTGGCGACAGGCGTAAGGAAATGCTCGAAGATATTGCAATCCTTACAGGTGGTGTTGTAATTTCCGAAGAAAAAGGCCTCACACTTGAAGGAGCTAAGATGGATATGCTGGGCCGCTGCGAAAAAATTGTAATTGACAAGGAAAATACAACCATTGTAAATGGTGCCGGCGATAAGAAGAACATAGACGGCCGCATTAAACAGATCAAGGCTCAGATAGAAACCACCACTTCTGATTATGACAAGGAAAAACTTCAGGAAAGGCTTGCCAAGCTGGCCGGTGGTGTCGCAGTTCTTTATGTGGGCGCTGCTTCTGAAGTTGAAATGAAAGAAAAGAAGGCCCGTGTTGAAGACGCTTTAAGTGCAACACGAGCTGCCGTTGAAGAGGGCATTATTCCTGGTGGCGGAGTAGCTTATATAAGAGCTATTAAAGCCATTGAGAATCTGAAAGGTGATAATGAAGACCAGAATACAGGTATTGCCATTGTAAAACGCGCGCTCGAAGAGCCAGCACGTCAGATTGCAGAAAATGCAGGCCTCGAAGGCTCAGTTGTTGTTCAGCGGATTAAAGAAGGCAAGGATGACTTCGGTTATAATGCCCAGGAAGACAAATATGAGCCTTTATATAAGGCTGGTGTAATTGATCCTACTAAGGTAGCAAGGGTGGCCCTCGAAAATGCCGCTTCAATTGCCGGAATGTTTCTGACAACCGAATGTGTTGTTGCAGAAAAACCCGAAAAGGAAACACCTCCGCCAATGGGCGGACCCGGAATGGGCGGAATGATGTAAAAATAAATCATATAAAAACTTCTAATCCCTGTCAATGCTGACGGGGATTATTTTTTATATCCACGACATTAACCCGCATTTGTCATGAGCCTTACTTTTCTTAATCGAGGCGCTTAGTATTCTACTAATGACAAATATCCTCTAAAAATGCATCAAATTTTTATTCGCCTGGATGTATTTATTTAATCTTGATATGTGACTGTTAAAGCCTT
>JAJUGM010000400.1 GCA_029268165.1 Bacteroidota bacterium | reverse complement strand
GAAATTTTTCTAATGCAATAATTGGGATTATTTTTTCTCCATAGCCTTCTTTTTCATTTCCCTGGGCATTTTTTCTATTGCATACCTTAATGCTGTCCTTGGCATAATGGCTTTTTTGCTCATGACATAATCAAAAATCTCCTCAAGATGAAGCCGACTTGCAGCTTTCAGCATCCAGCCATATCCTTTCTGAACCAGATCGTCTTTATCCAGAAGTAGTAAATCGGCAATTTGGATAATATCATTCAAAAATTTACCCTTTTTAGCAGGGACAATCAATGAAACAGCAGCGGCCCGACGGGTCCATCTGTTATCTGATTTTGTGAATTCTTTCAGCCGGGATAAAAACTCAGGGTACCTTTCAATAAACTCCCCGATTGTATGATTACAAAGGGTATCACATGATGCCCAGTTATTTACATAATTTTTAACCCATTTTTCAAAAATTCCAAAGTCAGAAGGCTCATAATATTTATGCATAAAATATGACAGGTGGCAGGCTATAAACGATTCTTCAATATATCCCGATTGCCAGAGTATTTCACAAAGGTTAAATATTTCGTCCTTGGTTTTATTCCTTAGCGTTTTAAAAATTGTTTTACTGATTTTACTCACGGCAGGCGCTTTAACACCATAAAATACGATTTTCTCCCTGAAAAAACGCTGAATGCCTTCCCTTGTACTAATATCAATGTTATCCTTTAATTGTTGCCTTATTTCCGCAATAATATTTTCCATGCTTACCGGGGTGCTTTTTATTAGCCTTTTATTAAAGGCTTTTATTAGTTAGGCTTTTAATAAATTATCAAGTAATGAAATATTTTTCTCTGTAAGATAACCGTTACGTGACTTAAGCTCTGCTGAGATACGGCCTGTATCACAGGGTATATGTTTTTTCATGTTTTTAAACATACTGCCGGTAGCTAATTTATAGGTAGTAAATAAAATTACCTTACTGGTTTTTATTTCAGGCAGTGAGCGGGCAAAATTTACCCATGTTTTATCAGGATGTTGCAGGGCTATCATCAATCCGCTTGTCCAGCAGCCCAGAAAAAGTAAATCGTTATCCGGCAATGGATTGTTGCCATTGAAATCGCTTATTGATACTACTTTTGTATTTATGCCTTTTTCCTGGCAATACTTGCCTATTTCCTCAGCATATCTTTTAGTGATTCCCGTTTTGCTGTGATAAATAATAAGTGCTTTTTTCATTATAAAAAAATGGTTATAAAGTTATTAATAATTCAACCCTTCATTACCTGTCGCGCAGCAGATACTGTCCTTTTATCAGCCACGATGCTCCGAATGCCCATAATGCCATTGTTTTAATCCAGAATACTGGCTTAAATTTTTCCAGACGTAATTCAAGTGAAGGTATGGAAAAATATAATATCAGCAACACAACGCACCCTATAATTACAAACCCGCATATTCTGTATATTTTATTACGCAACAGTTTTTGTGGTGTGGGCATACTGACACCTTTGGTAAATAAAAACAGACTGAAATAAGCAAGGACAGTAAAAAACAAACCGGCAGAAACCCGATGTATTTTACCGGTTAACGGATTATGAAAAACAGCGGGATTATTGCATGGTGGCAGCGGTTCAGGTGCAGATGTCGGAAAAAAAGCTACACAAAGTGCAAAGATGCATGCCAGATTGCCTGCAAGGTTATCCTGGTAGCTGTAACCGCGGTATGAAAAAAGAAACAAAGCTATTACGCACATAACGCCTACAAAGACATCCCTCATGTTAGTGTGATAATAGTCACTGATAGATGTCTGAATCTCCCTGCACCCGCCAGCGGCCATAGAACCAATTACAAGAATTATTGGAAACAGAATCCCGAGAATGCCAATTACTCTTCTTAAATAAAGGTAAGAAATTACAAGAGGGATTTCCTGTTGCTCCATTTTGCAATGATTTTGAATCAAAGATCAGAACCTGAAACCAAGCCTTAAGGGAATTAAAAGCGCCTGCTGTGTAAGCAAAACTCCTGTCTGCAAATAAACACCTTCACTTTTTCTCCAGTCGAACCTGTAAAACACACCAATACCTATTTCTTCCATAGCGCTCGTTTTGCCATGCTCATACTGATTCCATATATGATTAAATCCGATTTTTAAGTTTAACAGCGGGCTAATTTGTGACTTCCGTATGGTTGGAACAAACATCAGGTCGGTAAAAATTGCGCCTCCGTGTATTCCTTCAAAATACAAATATCCAAGCCCCACACCTGCAAAGAAATCGTTCAGATTCATGCCATAAATACCATTAAGGTTGATGCCATTCTGTTCTTCATTAAGATTATATCCTTTCCATCCGGGCGCAGGGTCAACCTGAATGGTAGTTAGCTGAAATTTAAGAAATCCTGCTTCAGCCTTGCCGTCAAAACGCTTTTTGGCATATTTGTTTTTTTTGAGACCTGGATAATTTAAGAGCAGAAACTCATCATCCCGGATGAATTGCATTTGTGAAAAACCGGAAACACTATAAAAAATGATGAATAAGCTTATCAGAAGTTGCCTTGGCATTTTTATGCATTTATTGACGATTGCTTAACAGTTTTGCATTATTCTTTAAATATATTATTTTCTCCCAAGCCGTGCTGTTCTTAAACGGCATATCGAAAGTATTGTTAAAGCAAATAACGATATGTTGTAATAGTTATTATTTATTCGTCCGAAAGATATTAAAAACACTGAACTATACAAAATGATTTTTTGTGAAAAAAAAGAAAAGCAATAAAAAACTTATTGAAAATCAGTTGTTTTCAATACGGCAGCTTGTAAAAAAAATAAAAACACAAATTGTCGCTTAATTAAGCTTTGAATACCTTGTCATTTTAGAGCCTTGTTTGCTACCATGGATTTTAAGATAAAATGTCAGCGCTAAAGTCATATAAATAACCGGCAATTTTCTCAATTAAACGGCAAAGTATGTTAAATGATACAATTCCTGTAATTATTCATACTTAATAACCTCAGCCGGGCAACTTTCGGCAGCTTCTTTTATTTTATCCTCATACTCGCTGTAATTAACCCCCTGAATAACGGTGGCTTCATCTTCGAGTTTAAAGATTTCGGGACAAATTTCTTCACATAAACCACAAGCTGTACAGCCGTCTTCAATCCATACTTTCTTTATTGCCATAATAGTTTGATTTTATCAGTTATTATTAGTATTTTTTTTAGAAGTACAAAAATATAAAATTTTATAAACAGACATAGAACGCTTTTAATTTATCTGCTGTTAATTCCTTCAACGTAT
>JAJUGM010000399.1 GCA_029268165.1 Bacteroidota bacterium | reverse complement strand
CAGACATCAGATGTATTTAATATATCTATCAGTAATTCATCAGAAACCCTGCCGTAAAAATCCACGTACTGATTGAGTCCCAGTATATCTGACATAATCTTTATCTTATCAAGATCTGTACCCCCGCCAATGATAGCAAACTGCACGTCATCTCGTTTGTTTATTATTAGTTTAATTACCTGAAGCAGCAGGTCGAGGCCCTCCTGTTCGCCAATTACACCTACATAGCCTACCAGATATCTTCTGCCTTTTTTATATTTCGCATCGCCAGCTGTTATTCTCATACGTCTGAGATCAGGGCCGCTACGTACAACAGTTACTTTATGAGGTTTCATTTTTCCTCGATTTATGGCAATTTCCCTATAAGACTCATTGGTAGCTATACTGAAATTGGCAATGAGAAAGGTTAACCGCTCAAAAAGCAACAATATTTTGTAAAACAGGTTTTTCTTTCCAAACTTGGCAAAATAAAGTTCAGGATTTATATCATGATGATCAAATACGTACTTAACACCAAGGGGTTTGAAAAACAAGGCTGAAAGAAAAATCAGGTCAGGTGGATTGCAACCGTGAATAACATGAAATTTTTTTCTTAAATAAATTTTGAAACTCAACAGTATTTCCCAGAAAACAGCAGCAGCATATTCCATAATGTAGCCCATTGCTCCACGTGCTTCCAGAGGCAGCGGGTGTCGATGGATCTCAATACCATTAATCACTTCATAACTTGAAGTATAGCCCTTCATTTTCGGGCAAATGACTGAAACATCAGCCCCGTTTTCTTTAAGTGCATTTGCTTCCTGCCATACCCTTCGGTCGAATGGTACAGGGAGATTTTCAACAATTATTAATATATGTTTTCCCTTCAGCATAATACCCATTTTTCAATTCAGGTAGAAGTAATTGCATAATTAAAAACCTCATTAAAGCCAGAGAACATTTTGCTGATATGTCCCTCGGTCATAACAATATCCCTGGCTTTTTTTGAAAACTGCTGATATAATTCAGGATTATCAAGCAGATGGATTATTTTTTCTTCCATTTCTTTCTCATCATTAGCTATATATCCATTTTCGCCATCTTTTAAATAGAATATCTCGGGCGAATTAAGCCCCTTGATGCTTTTAAGCGTTACAAGTGGTTTGCCCCAAAAAAAAGCCTCAATAATAGCCAGACCAACATTCCCCGGAATACATACAATATCGGCTCCGTGATATATTTTTGAAATTTCAACTTTGTCATATTTTATTTCGCCGAGATAATAATAGTTGGGCTGTTCATTAATTATTTCAAGCATTTCAGGCGTAATACCTTTTCCTGCTATTACCACAGCAATATCGGGGCTGTTTCTGAAACACCGCAACAGGACATCAACCCGTTTTGAAGCAATAATCCTGCCAACAAACAACACGATATGCTTTTCCTTTACATTATATACATCTCTTAAAACATTGCCCTGAATATTCAGGTCTTCATGATCGATCATATTAATGGTGTTATTGGCCACAAAAGTCTTTCCATGGTATTTGAGTTTAATATATTTGTATTCATTAGGAGAATATAACAAAATGGCATGAACCATTTTATGGATGTGTCTGTATAAAAAGTTCTTAAACCGGTTGTCCGGGTCACCAAGATCAATACCGAAATTCCAATAAACCACAGGAATATTTTTAAAACGGCAATAATATATAAGTGGAATAATGATTAAGTCTTTTAAATGAAGAAAAAGGATAATACAATCCGGTTTTTTTTCACGGATGTATTGAATGTATTTAAACAAACGGAACTTTATTACCGTTATAGGAACCTCCACAGTAAAATCAACCTGTTGTGCACTGTTAGCCAAAACACTGAATTCTATACCGGTTTCTTTAAATCTTTTATAAAAGTAGTTATAATTATTTAATCTGTAATGAAAAACATAATTAGAGATAAGCAATAATTTTTTCATAATGTATTTAATAGTGAAAGTATTGTTAAAATTATGCCAGTTCTGCTGAAAACCGATTTGATTTTTCGTTTAATAAAACCTCCGAAAAAGAAAAAATAGTTTTCGATGAGTGTGAAATAGGCTTTATTTGATTTTGCATATAGCTTGTAAAATAAAATATTCTTTTTAATGTTATGCAATGATTTGACGCTGGTCAGAGCAGTAAAAATTTCGCTGAATTTGTCAATTCGTTTTATTCCGCTGTTGGCAACATCATTGATAATTTTGAGTTGCGGAAATACCATATTTTTAAATCCGTTTAACTTAGCTCTGTAAGTAAAATCGGTATCGCCATAATATTGCGGAAATCTTAACGCGTCCCAGTAGCCTGTTTTTTCAACTACTGCCTGCGGTATGAGGGTTCCCATTCCTGGCAGCCAGTCGGCTTCAACCGGTTCCTGCCATTCAGTTCTGTCTTTTTTAAAATAACCTGTCATATTTAATTTGCCGGTAAACGGATCAAAATTCCCCCCCATTGACCAGACAGTCTTGAATTCGGGGTCACAAAATATTTTTGAGCCAATAATTATGTTTTTATCTGTTTTATCAATTAAATCAGCCAGAACAGTAAAAAAATCATGAGCAGCATGAATATCGTTATTCCATAATAGCACATAGTCTGAATTCAGTTCTTTAATTGCAAACTGAGCACCCATATTAACTGCACCGCTCCACCATAAATTGCCATCACCCTGTAATACTGTAACATCAGGATAATGTTCCTGAATCCATTGGCTGGTCAAATCGGTTGAGCCGTCATCAATGATAATGATGTGATAGTGGATTTTATTATCGAAGCTTTTGATTTGCTGATGAAGGTTAAGAAGGCACTTTTTTGTCAGGTCAATCTTGTTATGAACCGGAATCAGAATTGATATTTTGGTTTCCATTCCTGTATTAATTGCTATGGAATATTACCAGTTGATGCCATAATATTCCGGTTTCGATAAAACCTGTTTATCTCCGATATGAACGAGATCAATGATAGGTTTATGGCTAATCTTTTGTAACACTGGTATAAAATCTTTTTCACGTGTAGCAATAATTAAAATATCTGCATTATCCGTTAATTCATCTATTGAGTCAACCATCAGCTTCGCCAGGTGAGGTATATGTGTATCAATGAATTCTTTATTGGTACCTGTTAACCGGGAGACCTGGATATTTTTATCATAAATGCTTATTTTAAATCCTTTGCCCAGTAATGTTTCTACTAATGTAACAGCCGGGCTGTTTCTGAGGTCATCGGTTCCTGCTTTAAAACTCAACCCTAAGATTCCGATTTTCTTGTCTCGGTAGACCGATAAAT
>JAJUGM010000398.1 GCA_029268165.1 Bacteroidota bacterium | reverse complement strand
GACTGGATGGAAGGAAGAGAAACGGGAGAGAAAGGAATAGACATAGCAGCTGATTATATTGCTTCCATGTTTCAGGTTTATGGTCTGAAACCGGGGATTAATAAAAAGACGCAGTTTGGAAAGGCAGATGTTTACGAATCAAGGCCGTTAGACAAAGATTCTGCAAGTTATTTTCAGGAATTTGCCCTGGTTAAATATGAAGACACTGAGGAACATTACCTGTCGGTGATTACTGAAACAGGCCGGGATAGAAAGATTGTTAATTATTTGTATAAGACTGACTTTGCATTTCAGCAAAAGACACTGACAGGGCGGGAAGGGGAGTTCCCTGTTGTATTTGCAGGGTATGGAATTGTTAACAAGGAGCAAAATTATGACGATTATAAAGGAATTAATGTTAAAGGCAAGATTGTTTTACGCCTTATTGGATATCCGGGCCACCGCGATACCACTTCTGAAGCATGGCGCAGATTTCATCCGCAGGGTAATATCTGGACCAAATACCGGGATGAACTTGACCGAAATGATTTAGCTATGGAAAAGGGTGCTGTTGCAGTTATTGCAGTATATACGGTTCAGGATATATCACTGCAGTTTGCCGAAAATATTTTCAGATATAATTATAATGATTATGAAGGAGATGTTCCCCGGCAGAATATGAATAAAAATCGTTTCGGTTTTACCGATGGCACAGATGATAAGACCATACCGGCATTTGTTGCTACTTTAAGGCTTGCCCGTGAATTAATCGCAGGAACCGGTATTGAATTTGATACTTATGAAAAGAAAGTACAGGAAACGATGAAACCTGATTCGAAAGAACTGAAGGATAAACGTGTGTACTTCAGGACAACAGTAAAAACCGGCATCATAAAAGCAAAAAATATTATAGGAATTATTGAAGGACAAAACCCTGATGAGATATTGGTAGTGGGTGGACATTATGACCACCTGGGCAAATATAACGGGTATATTTACAATGGGGCCGATGATAATGCTTCGGGCACAGTAGCTGTAATGGAAATGGCCAAAGCATGCATGGCCACCGGAACAAAACCAAAGCGTACTATTATATTTGCTGCATGGACAGCTGAAGAAAAGGGGTTGCTGGGTTCTGATTATTTTGTGAGTCATCCGCCATCAGGGAAAATCATTTTTTACCTGAATTTCGATATGATATCAAGGGACGATAAGAATGATTCAACTGGCAGAAAATGCTCGCTGATATACCTGAAAGATTATAAAATATTTGAAACACTCAGTACCACACATAATGAAGCATACAATCTGGGATTGCAGATTGAATATAAACCCAAAGAAAAGCCCCTGGGAGGAAGTGACCATAGTTCATTTGCTAAGAAGCAGATACCTGTTGCCTATTTTATGGCCGGCTGGCATGATGATTATCATAAGCCGGGCGATCATTCCGGTAAGGCAAATATTGATAAAATGACCGATATTATACGGCTGGCTTTCCTCAATATCTGGTATATTGCTAATGAATAATTATCAGCCATTGGGAAACATTATTGAACCCCGGTATGATGAATTAACAAATTCATCGTACCTGGGTTAATTTTATGGTCATTCAGATTAATATAATTCTATGTATGAATTGAACAGTTTAATATTAAAACTTAACCCCGAAAGTAAGCGTCAGCAGGTTAACCCTTATTTCAGTATCTTCCAGATCAGTAGAGTTGCCATTATATTCCATTTCACCTTCTACTTCGTGTTCGCCAAAAGCGTTATAATGTAATCCAACAAAAAATTTATCTTTGAACATAATACCACCGCCTATTTTTAAAGCAAATTGAGCAGACGTTTTATATTCGAACTCCATTTCATCATTGCCGGCTTCAATCTTGGTTTTGGTTATCTTCAAAAAGTCGGGACCAATTCCGAAATCGCCGAATAAGGAAATCAAATCATTGGCTTTATACGTGTAATTAACCCCAGCAATTAGAGGCATATTAATATATTTTGAGTATCTGATATCCAAATCTAATCCTAAATAATCGTATCTGTCTTCAATATCATCCTTAACTTCTTTCTGAAGACAGTTAAAGTTCAGGTCGGCTCCAACAAAAAGGCTCAGGCCTATATCAGAAACAGGATATGAAAATCTTCCTCCGAGATTTAAGCCTACACCGGCTCCTCCTGCGTCGTCCTCATTAATATCATCATCGGCAAAATCGCCTACGGGGATTGCAGGCCCCAGATGTACCGAGAAATAACCCTGTGAATAACCATTTGCGGATAAAAAAGCAATTAATGTCAATGTTGATAAACAATACAATAGTTTTTTCATAACTCATCAGATATGTTTAATTTAAATATGGTTTTTAAATAACTTCAAAAATTTCCGATAAAAATAAACAATCTCAATTTATTTTTATTGTGTAAATGAAAAACTATTAATATGAATTGATTATCAGCGGTTTACTAAGTAAACTCAATTTTGAAATTAAAGAGGGCAGAAGTAAATTTATTTTTATTCAGCCCGGCTCATAACCAGTTTGCCATGAATTACGCCTTTCAGGCCTATCAGTTTATCGGATAATTCGGTAAGCCTGTTGGCTGTACCTTTCACCGCAATTATTTCAAGGCAGTTATCATGGTTGAGGTGAAAATGCTGCGATGACAAAATAACATCGTAATAGGCATGTTGTATATCATTTGATTTTCTGGTAACATCTCCCTTATGGTGATTATATAACATCACAATGGCACCTGCCACAATGTGATTACACAGCCATTTTTTTTCAACCAGGTTTTTTTCAATCATGTGGCGTATGGCACGCGACCGGTTAGGCAACTTGTTTTCGATAACATAATGATCAAGTTCCTGAAGGATTTCTTTTTCAAGGCTGACGCCAAAGCGGGTTAAAGGCATAAATACAACTTTTGTTTCTTATTTAAAAAACAATTTTATAATTCATCATTAATGACATTGAATCCTCATTCTAAATTTGTAATATCATTTTGTCATAGTTCGCATTTCGTATTTATAAATTTCAGGTAATTATTTTTACAAGGTGCCTGGAATCTTTTGACTTTGTTCATATAAAATTTCAGGATCAAAATCAGCATCATTATCCCATTGTATTGTATCAAAATTTACCCTTACTGTTTTAAACATATTATAATCCTTAAGATCCTCAAAAATTCCGATATTAAGATATGGTTTCATATCAAATTGTCTTTTTTCGCCATTTTCAAAAGTCAGCAATAGCAGGTAATTTTCCTGTGGTTTAACATCTGTAATAGCTAAATACATATTTGTTTATTTTAATGGTTCAATTTGGAATGGTTTTTCT
>JAJUGM010000397.1 GCA_029268165.1 Bacteroidota bacterium | reverse complement strand
GCCATGGGTATCATGGCAGTATTATGGGTTATTGCGGGATATTCCATGAGTTTTGGGAAAAATATCCTGGGCGGATGGATTGGATGGAGCAAAGATTATGTGATGCTGAATGGCATTGATGAAACCATTTCATCTTCAGGCGTCCCGGAGTATGTATTTGCCATGTTTCAGGGTAAATTTGCTATCCTCACGCCTGCACTGATAGCAGGTGCATTTGCCGAAAGGGTATCATTCAAGGGATACATTCTTTTTATTGCCTTATGGGGATTACTGGTGTATAACCCTTTATGCCACTGGGTTTGGGCCAGTGATGGCTTTCTTTTCAATATGGGAGCAATGGGAGCCATTGATTTCGCAGGAGGTACGGTAGTTCATATTGCTTCAGGTGTGAGTGGTCTTATGGCGGCTTTATATCTGGGTTCGCGCCGTGGGCATCCTAAAACGGCAGTAGCGCCTAATAATCTTGTTATGACCCTTACCGGCGCCGGTTTACTGTGGGTAGGATGGTTTGGCTTTAATGCCGGCAGCAGTGTGAACAGCGGATTACTTACTGCTCAGGCACTTACTGCCACACAGGTTGCAGCCGCATCGGGAGCCATAGGCTGGCTGGTAATTGAGTCGGCCCATACCGGTAAAGCAACCGCACTAGGTTTTGCCAGCGGCATATTGGCCGGACTCGTTGCTGTCACTCCGGCGGCAGGAGTTGTTCAGCCCTGGGGCGCTATATTGTTAGGCCTTGCTGCAGCCCTTATCTGTTATCTGGCCATTGCCTTCAAAAACAGAATGGGGTATGATGACAGCCTCGATGCGTTTGGTATTCATGGCGTGGGTGGTATTACGGGTTCACTTTTACTGGTATTCTTCATCAGGAAAAGCTGGATGCAAGCGGCCACTGATGCTGCAGGCGGCTCATGGAGCATATGGCAGCAACTCGGAGTACAATTCGCTGCTGTTGGAATAGCCATTGCCTATGCAGCTGTTGTAACATTAATCCTCATCTGGATTGTTAATAAACTGGTTGGTTTCAGGGCAACCACTGAAGCCGAAATGCAGGGCCTTGACCATACCTATCATGGCGAACAAGGTTATGGCATGCTTAATCCACGGTAATTAAAATATAAATATAATAATTTAAGGTTATGAAACTAATTACGGCTATAATCCGCGAAAACAAACTTGACCAGGTGCGCGAGGCTCTTTTTGAAGCTGAAATAACACGCATTACGGTCAGCAGGGTATCAGGCCACGGACAACAAATAAGAGAAGAGGTATATCGAGGTAACGTAGTTGTCCCAAATCTCATCCCAAAGATCAGACTTGAAATTGCCATCAACGACGCTTTTGTGGATATTACTGTGAACACTATCATAAAAGCAGCACGGACAAATTCTGCCGGCGAAGTGGGCGACGGTAAAATATTTATTACTCCGCTCGAAGAATGCATCCGCATAAGGACAGGAGAACGAGGTAGTGCGGCAATTTAAACCCCGATGCCACGAAAAGGCAAATTATTCATCTAACTTGGAATAAAAAATCCTGACGATGTCATACGACTTGTCAGGATTTTTATCATCTGTTATTCATCTTCATTTGTTGCCTACCTTCCGCCCTATAAAGTATGAAGCAAAAAGCCCTGTACCTCCAAACAGGAATATCATTGAAAAATAAGCAACCTCATCTTTCATGGTGGTTGTAGCCTCTAGAATACTGCCTGCCAGTATACCCAGACCAATTCCCATTAATAACATACCGAACTTTATGGGGAAAAGTCTGGTGTTTCCGTTGCAACATGCTTTCAGAATGGCCGGATCAGCGTTTTTCTCAATCAGCGCCATCCTCTCGCGATTGCGCGTTGTATAATAAACATACAGCACGCCAAACAAAACCGCGCCTGTAACAATAAAAAAAATAACCGGAATTAATGTTTCATTCATATTTTTTAAATTTAAAATTATTAATTTGGCTTTTTGACGCATACATTTATTAACCGGTTACAAATAAACCCAATTATTGCATTAGAAAAATTTCTAATGCAATGCGATTAAAATAAATCAACTTTTCCGGTTTGCCGGTGCTGCTCCAGAAAAGTGATTTTTCTTAATCGGAAAATCCATTGGTTCGCTCTTTCTGAGAGCTCCCAATTAATAATTTCCTCTTAAAATATTTTTTATTCGCATGGATGTATTTTTTATTCAACGTACTTAGGATAAATAATAATTTTTTTATTTCCATTTGTAACCAATTGAACACATTAAGCGTCATAGTTCAGGAATGAATAATTTATCTGACGCATATATTATTGACAGGGTATTATCAGGCGACAAACAGCTTTTTGCCCAGCTGGTTCATCGTTATAGCGCTATGGCTTATACTATCGCCCTGAGAATACTTGAAAATAAAAACGATGCTGAAGAGGTTGTTCAGGATGCCTTTGTAAAAGTCTTTGAAAACCTTGCCTCTTTTAAGCAAAAATCAAATTTTTCCACGTGGCTTTACCGTATTGTTTATAATACGGCAATTTCAAAAATACGTAGCAGGAAATCTGAAGCAGTATCAATTGATTATAAATCTATGCAAATAGAAGATGAAGATAGCTATGAACCTCTTTTATACGGATACACCGGGGAAGAAGCATCACTCCTTGTACGAAAGGCTTTAGCAATGCTTCCTGAAGATGAGAGAACCATTGTTACCTTATATTACCTGAATGAGTCAAAAATTAATGAAATACATAAGATTACGGGGTTATCAAAATCAAATATCAAAATAAAGCTCTTCAGGGCACGAAAAAAAATCATGCTTTTTTTCAAAAAATACGCTGAAATAAATTATACAGTTTACTCAATAAATACGCAATAATATGAATATGAAACATATACCGGTTTTTGATGATAAAATAAGGGAGCTGATCAAGGCAGCAGGCTATGAACAGGCATCACCGGGCATGAATGAACGCATTTTGAGCCGGATTGAACTTACTGCTATAATTAAGCCAAAACTGCGTTATAAACCCGTTATATCATGGCTTGGATGGATTGCTTTTTTGGCGCTGGTTCTGGGATTACTCATATTTTCTTATTTACTGGCAGCTAACAATGAAATGGAAAAGTTCAGCATGAATTTTGACACCCGTCAATTCATTGATAAAATGATGCAGGTTTTCGCATTCCCGGAATTATCCCTGAATATCTCCGGCTTATTACTAATTGCTGTTATGGGTATATTAATTTGGGGTAGCGTTGATTTCATTTTAAACAGTATTTTTGAAAAGCAGCGCAGGAATAATCAGGGAAACCAATTGCAAATAAACACAAGCAGTAACTGATG
>JAJUGM010000396.1 GCA_029268165.1 Bacteroidota bacterium | reverse complement strand
TTGATTTTTCTTAATCGCATTGCATTAGAAATTTTTCTAATGCAATAATTGGGTTTATATTAATTTTAATCACATAGGCAACCCTGATATATGTTGATATTTGGCCTTTTTAATAACAAAGGTAAGGATGAATTGAGCAAAAGCCTCGAAAAAACAAAAGAAAGCTTTTTAAAAAAGCTTTCGAGGGCAGTTATTGGCAAGTCAAAAGTTGACGATGAAGTTCTTGATAAACTTGAAGAAGTATTAATTTCTTCTGATGTAGGCGTAGCAACCACCCTGAAAATAATTGAAAGAATAGAAAGAAGAGTAGCACATGATAAATACTTAAACACCTATGAGTTAAACAAAATACTCAAAGAAGAAATTGCTGCTCTTTTGAAAGAAAATATAATTAATAAGTCTTCCGATTTTGATTCTCAGCTTCCGCATAAGCCTTATGTAATAATGGTTGTAGGTGTAAATGGAGTTGGAAAAACAACCACAATCGGAAAAATTGCATACCATTATAAAAAAGCCGGCAAAAAAATACTATTAGGAGCAGCCGATACGTTCAGAGCCGCAGCTATTGATCAGTTAAAAATATGGGCTGAAAGAGTTGATGTACCTCTTGTTAAGCAACAAATGGGTTCAGACCCGTCAAGTGTGGCTTATGATACGCTTAACTCAGCTGTTTCAAATAATGTTGATTTGGTAATTATTGACACTGCTGGTCGGTTACATAATAAAGCCAATTTAATGAACGAACTTGCTAAAATTAAAAGGGTTATGGAAAAAGTGGTTCCGGGTGCTCCTCATGAAGTTTTACTTATATTAGACGGTTCCACCGGACAAAATGCCTTTGAACAGGCAAGGCAATTTTTAACCGCAACCCAGGTTACCTCCATTGCCATAACCAAACTTGATGGAACAGCAAAAGGCGGAGTAGTCATTGGAATTTCCGACCAGTTTAAAATACCCGTTAAATACATTGGAATTGGAGAAAAAATGGAAGATTTAAAATTATTTAATAGTGAATCGTTTGTAGAATCGCTTTTCTCAGATTAATCAACATACAATTGCCAGAATATATAGAAAAATACAAATTCCTGCTGACAATCCTTCTTTTTATAGCAGAAATTTTTACTATAGCCTACGCTATATGGCGTACACAGGGCGCTGAGCGCACATTAGCATGGATATTCGCTATTATTGCATTCCCGGGTGTGGGCATGTTATTATATTACTTGTTGACATACAGGCCGGTAAAGAAACTTAAAAAAAAGAAAAGAAAAACAGGTCTTATAATCCGCAACCTGACAAAAAATGAAGAGGATTTGAAAGCTGCTGAGGAAGATCCTGTACTAATTTTTGTTTCTAATATTACAGGACTGCGGCCCAGTTTTGGTAATAAAGTCCTGGTTCTAAACGAAAGTGAAGAAGCATTTAATAAAATTGAATCGGAAATATATGGTGCTCATGAATGTATATGGGCCGAATACTATATTATACGCAGGGATGAAACCGGACATCGGTTTCTTAATCTTCTGCTTGAAATGGCAAGAAAAGGCATTGAAATAAAGCTTTTAATTGATGCAGTGGGTTCTTATAGTGTCGATTTCCGGTTAATTAATGCTATAATAAATGCAGGCGGTTCAGTGGCTACATTTAATCCGCTCAGAATATTCCCCAATAAATGGTCATTCCACCTAAGAAATCATCGCAAGCTTATTATTATTGATAAAAAATCAGGTTTTACAGGAGGAATGAATGTAGGTGATGAATATTCCGGAAGAGCGATGAGAAAGGGTAAACAGTATTATAAAGATACTCATTTATATATTGAAGGGCCTGCGGTTAAAGATTTAATTTTAGTCTTTGCTGAAGATTGGGCCTATTCAACAGGCAATTTTATTACGCTTCATAACATTAAAAACGAAATAGCAGGAAATTCCATAGTTTCCATTCTACCAAGCGGACCCGACCAAATTCACAATGTAAGTGCCTTGAGCTATTTCGGCTTAATTTCGCAGGCTCAGAAAAGTATATTTCTTACCAGTCCCTATTTTATACCTGATGAACCCACGCTCAGAGCCCTTGAAACTGCCTCCCTAAAAGGAGTGGATGTGCGTATATTAATCCCTGCCAAAAGCGATATTCTTCTGGCAGGTATTGCAGCACGCTCCTATTTTACCCCTTTACTGCAGGCAGGTGTGAAAATATTCGAATATCTGCCAAGTATGCTTCATGCAAAAACAATGGTTGTTGATTCAAAATGGTCAATTGTTGGATCAGCCAACATTGATATCAGAAGCTTTCGCCTTAATTTTGAGCTAAATACACTGATAACTGATGTAACTATTGCTGAAGAAATGGAAAAAAGGCTTTTAAATGATCTGTCAAATAGCAGAAAAATAATTGAAACTACTTTCTATAAACGTCCGAAAAAGGTTCAGCTTGCTGAAAAAACTGCACGGCTGCTTTCACCGTTGTTATAGTATGTTATTGTCTGTATCTTCTTTACTATGAATACTAATATGAAAATTAAGTCGAAAAATAACAAGGTTAATATTATTACTCTGGGTTGTTCAAAGAATCTTGTTGATTCGGAAAAACTATTGGCGCAGCTGGAAGCAAATAATTTTAAAGTTTCACATGAGGCTGATGAAGGTGTTGATGATACCGTTATTATCAATACATGTGGTTTTATTCATGATGCAAAACAGGAATCTATTGACACCATTCTTCACTTTATTAAAGCCAAAAAGAAAGGTATTCTTAATAGAGTTATTGTTATGGGTTGCCTGGCACAACGTTATAAAGATCAAATTCTTAGAGAAATTCCTGAAATTGATGCTTTATTTGGAACCAATTGCACGGAAGATTTGATTAACTGGTTAAATGGAAAATACAGAAATGATTTGAAAGTGGAGCGATTAATTACTACACCTCCACATTATGCTTATCTGAAAATTTCAGAAGGATGCGACCGCACTTGCTCTTTTTGCGCAATACCTTTAATAAGAGGTAGATATGTTTCCCGTCCTATAGATGACATTTTAAGGGAAGCTGAATGGCTTGCCGACAAAGGAGTGAAAGAACTTATCTTAATTGCACAGGATCTGACCTATTATGGTATCGATTTATATAAAAGACAAACTCTATCTGTTTTACTTGAAAAGCTTGCTGGTATTTCTAAATTAAAATGGATACGTTTACATTATGCTTATCCTGCATCATTCCCCAAGGACGTACTGAAAATTATTAACGAAAGGGATAATGTCTGCAAATACCTTGATATACCTTTCCAGCACATCAGTGACAAAATATTGCAAGAAATGAGAAGAGGAATCA
>JAJUGM010000395.1 GCA_029268165.1 Bacteroidota bacterium | reverse complement strand
CAATGGCCTTGTCATCGATGGAAAAACAGACAAACCATTGCCGGGGGCTATTGTGGTCGTTAAAAATATGGATTTAGGCGTAGCCTCTGATGAAAAGGGCATGTTTGAATTATTGTTAAAACCTGGAAATTACATTCTTTTCATTTCCTGTATTGGCTACGAAGATTATAGCGTACCAATAAAAGTGCTGAGTTCGGGAGATTTTTCCATTGAAATGTTTGAAAAATCAATAAAGCTTGAGGAAGTTTCAGTTTATGCCCGTCGGGCCGATAAAAACGTGTCGGGTGAGCAAATGAGCCTTATTGAAATTGACAGAAAACTTATCAAGCAGCTTCCTCTTCTGACAGGTGAAAAAGATCTGATCAGAAGCTTTTCAATGATGCCGGGTATAAAATCAACCGGTGAATTTGGCACAGGCATCAGTGTGAGGGGTGGCGGTAATGACCAGAATCTGTTTTTAATTGAAGAAACCCCGCTTTACAATACTTCACATGTTTTTGGGTTGATTTCATCAGTGAGTCCGGATATTGTGAATAATGTCAACCTCTATAAAGGTTTTATTCCCGCCGAATATGGCGAACGGGCTTCCTCAGTTATCGATATTCAGCCCAAACATGGCAATGAAAAGCAATACCGGGCTAATGGAGGTATAGGGCTTTTCAGCAGCCGCCTGGCTATTGAAGGGCCTGTATTAAAAGACAAAATTTCCTTTCTCGTTGCAGGCAGGTCGAGCTATTCCGACTGGCTGCTGAACAGAATTCCGGATGTTGACCTTGCTAACAGTAATGCCAGATTTTATGATATATATGCAAATATGCATGCAGCCTTGTCAAAAAAGCAACGTTTATTCGCCATGTTTTACAACAGTTATGATTACTTTAATTACAGCAACCAGCTTCATTACAGCAACATTAATAATGCCGGTGAACTGAAATGGAACTATTCGGGTAGTACGGTTTCTAACTATTCGCTGGCTGTTACATACAGTGAAAACAAAATTAAAAAAGAAGATGTTGAGAGAGCTGATACAAGTTATATACACGAACACAGCATAACTTCACTTTCCCTCAGGGGAGATGTGGTATATAATGTAAATCAGCATCATACGCTAAAAGCCGGATTTTCTGCAATTAAATATGGAATTAACCCCGGTAAGCAAATGCCTTACGATACCATTTCATCAGCCGGAAGTTATTCACTGGGGGAAAATAATGGCATAGAAGCAGCAGTTCATATTAGCGATAATATTACCGTTAACACATTCATCAGTATTTATATCGGATTGCGTTATTCAGCCTTTTTCAATTTAGGTCCTTCTGTTGTTTACAATTATCAGCCTGGTTTGCCACTATCAAATGCTACTATACTTGAAACGACATCTTATGATAAGAATCAATTAATAAAATTTTTTCATAATCCCGAACCTCGCCTGTCAGTTAAATATCAGTTAAACAGCAGTACATCAACGAAAATAAGCTTTAGCCGTAACATCCAGTACGTTTCACTGATTTCGGCAAGCGCTGTACAAAGCCCAGATGATATATGGCAGATTTCAGGGAAATATATCAAACCGGTTAACAGTAATGCAGTTGCATGGGGTTTTTACAAAAATTTCAAGCAAAACACCTTTGAAACATCAGCGGAATTATATTACAGACACCTCAGTAACCTTACAGAATACAAAAATGGCGCAAACCTAATAATGAATCCGCATATTGAAACGGAGCTGTTAAATGCCACCGGCAGAAATTATGGTATCGAACTGCTGGTAAAAAAGAACCAGGGGAATATTGACGGATGGGTTTCTTATACTTATTCAAGATCATTCAGAAAAACAAACGGGAGATACACCGAAGAAATAATCAATGATAATGAGATTTATCCGTCGAGCTTTGATAAACCTCATGATCTTAACATGATGTTTACTTACCATTATAACCGAAGGTTGCGTTTTTCAGCTAATTTCACATACAGCACCGGCCGGGCAGTTACGTTGCCAGAAGCTATTTATTACACTGAGAATTCCTGGAAAGTATCATACCGCGACAGAAACAGCGAACGCCTGCCCGATTATCACCGGCTCGACTTGTCGTTAAGCCTCGATGAAAGTTTGAGGCTTAAAAAGAAGTGGAAAGGAAGCTGGACATTTTCGGTATTGAATGTTTACGGACGCAAAAACGCCTATTCTGTCTTCTTCAAAAGTGAAGTCCCTTCTAAAGAAAACAACTACAGAAGTTTTGGCTTATATAAGCTTTATATCATCGGACGCCCATTGGCTACCATCACATATAACTTTATTTTCTGATATGAATAAAAGTATATTAGTACCACTTATTGCTATAGCGCTTTGTTCCTGCAAGGAACTCTATAATGATTATCAGGCCGAACTGGATGAGGAGTATCTGGTTGTCGAAGGAATGATCACCGATAACCCTGGTCCGTATTATATTACCATTAATAAGGCTCTGGCATACAATAATAATCTTGACCTGCGCAAATACAAAACACAGCCTGAAAAGAATGCCACAGTAATCATTAAAACTGATGCCGGTGATTTTAGTTTACATGAGTTAGCCAATAAGCCCGGGACATACGCTACAAATGCTGCTGATTTTACCGGGCAGATTGGAAACAGATATACCCTTTACATTCAAACACAAAAAGGCGAAATATATGAATCAGCGCCCATGTTGCTTGCTGCAAAACCTGATGTCAAAGAACTTTTTGCCGAAAATGCCGAAAAGACAGTACTGGATGAATCAGTACCCGGCTATCAGCGATTTGTCACCCAGCAGGGATTAAAGTTAAGTTGCGATATCAACAACCAGAATGCTTCAAAATATCTTAAAGTTGATATGAGAATTATTACCACAAGTACTACCAACTATGATTCGGTTTTTTATCCCTCGCCCAGCACTCCTGAGCCACTTTTTACAAAAAGTATTACGTATTATTGCTGGAAAATCAGAGCACGGGACCCTGACCCCAATATTATAGCCACAAGTGGTGATACGGCAGTTCTGCAAAAAATTCCGCTGGGTTTTGTGGTACAATCAGAAACTTATACATACGCTGATACCTTTAAAGATTATCCGGAAGGATTGTATATTATTAATGAAGAATTTCAGATGATCAACGGTATGATAACAACCATTGTTCATGATACATCCAGAGCCTCATACTATCTCGTGGATATAAACGCATATTGTATTGATGATGAAACTTATGAATATTACCGGAACCTTAAAAATCAGTTAACTGCTTATACCAAGATATTTGATCCTATCCCCGCACAGCTTACGGGCAATATTAAATGCACCAGTAATCCGCAGAAAAGCATAT
>JAJUGM010000394.1 GCA_029268165.1 Bacteroidota bacterium | reverse complement strand
GCTACATAATCTTTATGCCGTTAAACGGCAATATGTTTCGCATGATTTGCTGGCACGCAAGGCTTGCGAAATTGAGATAGAAAGACTAGGCGAACCTATCGGCAAACAAGACCAGTATGCTGCTGCTTTCGGAGGGCTCAATATTATCTATTTTAACCCTGACGGAAGTGTGCGTGTGGAGCCGCTGTATATTAAAAATGAAATATATGAACAGCTACAGCGTGACCTGATTATGTTTTATATTGGCAATCAGCGGAAAGCCTCAGATATTCTGGCAGAACAAAAAAGAAATGCCTCTCAGGAAGAGAAGTTTAATACCCTGAAAGCTATGGTAGCGCTGGTTACTGACATGCGTGAAAGCCTGTATAAAGGTCGTCTGGAGGATTTTGGAAAAATTCTGCATGAAAACTGGGTGTTAAAGCAAAAACTTGCATCACAGATTACCAATGATGAAATTAATACCATTTATAAAGCCGGACTCGAAAAAGGCGCTACAGGAGGTAAACTACTGGGAGCCGGAGGCGGAGGCTTTATGCTGTTCTATTGCAAAGAAGAAAAACAGCAGCAATTGATAAACCATTTCAAATCATTGCGGAAGTTTGACTTTTCATTCGAACGTGAGGGTTCAAAATTAATTTATTATGCCGATGAAGAATTCTGAATTTCAATCATATTTTTCGCGTTTGTCAGATACGCTGAAAGATCTCAATACAGAGCCTGTTGAGAAACTGACAGAACTGCTTCTTGATGCCCGTGATAAGGAACATACCATTTTTATTTTCGGAAATGGCGGCAGCGCTTCAACAGCATCTCATGTAACAGGCGATTTCCTTAAAGGCATTTCTTATGAACTCGACAAGCGCTTCAGGGTAATGTGCCTGAGTGATAATATTTCAGGTCTCACAGCCATCTCAAATGACCTTGGGTATGATGATGTTTTTGTTGAGCAACTGAAAGTGTTCATGAAGAAAGATGACCTTGTAATTGGCATCTCCGGCAGCGGAAATTCAGTCAACGTTGTTAAAGCCATGGAATATGCAGTTAAAAATGGAGCTAAAACGGTTGCCATGTGCGGCTTTAAAGGAGGAAGAATCAAAGGCCTGGCAGATGTTGTAATCCATGTTCCTATCAGCGATATGGAAATAACAGAAGATATTCATATTATTATCTTTCATGCCATAAAACAACAATTAATAAAAAAATTAAAAGGCGATAACTATTCCATGGGCAGTGCTTATGATAACCGGGTGAAGTGAGGAGGCTGCCCCAGTTGATGCTAAATGCGTATTCTGAATTTTATGAATTGATAGTTTAAATCAAAAGCTGCGAGATGGGAGTTTTTTTGATGCCAGAATACTATGCTTGGAGAATGATGCATAATGATTTTTGAATTATAAGGGTAAAGTATGGATTAACAATCCAGGTATCTCACTTCCTTTTCAACAAAATTTCCTTAACTTTAATCCTTACAAAGTATTTTATTAGTGCAAAATCATTGTTGTCCAAAGGATGATCATTTATTTCTAAAGGAATATTCTGAAACATAAGATTCCATGGCAAGAAAAGTAGATGTAAATAACATTGATACCTACTACTTTTCTGATACCTCATTTAATCTGCTGATGCAGAAGCGTATCAGAAAGGTACTCGTAATATGCAGTAGTTATGATTTTTTTATGCTTGAAGAAGACGGCCGGATTGATGAACATATTTTCAATGAATATGTGTCGCTTAATCTGCGCTATCCACCCGTATTCATTCATGCCGATTCGGCAAAAAAAGCATTCAGTTTGCTTGAAAATGAACAGTTCGACCTGATTATAGAAATGCTCAGCATTGGCGACTCTGACTCATTTGAACTGGCCAAGCAACTCAAAGACAAATACCCGTCAATTCCTATTGTTATTTTAACTCATTTTTCGCGTGAAGTATCGTTAAAGCTTGAAAATGAAGACCTTAGTGCAATTGATTATGTGTTTTGCTGGCTGGGCAATGCTGATCTTTTACTGGCAATTATAAAACTCATCGAAGACAGAATGAATGCTGATTTCGACATCCAGCAGGTGGGTGTTCAGGCTATTTTGCTTGTTGAGGATTCAATCCGGTATATTTCCTCATTCCTTCCTAATTTATACCGCATTGTGCTGCAGCAATCAATGGAACTTATGAAAGAAGCCCTTAACGAACATCAGAAAATGTTGCGGCGGCGCGGAAGGCCTAAAATCATTCTTGCTCAGAATTATGACGAAGCCGTTGAAGCTTATGAAAAATACAAAAACAATATACTTGGAATTATTTCAGACGTAAGTTTCAAAAAGACATCAAACCGCAGGGATGTTAAGTTTCAGGGAGGTATTGAACTCTGTAAAAAAGTAAAAACTGATGATAAAAATATACCCTTTTTGTTACAGTCATCTGATATTTCAAATAAAAAATACGCTTATGAACTTGGGGTTGGCTTCTTACACAAGCATTCAGAGAACCTTTCCAATGAACTGAAAGAATATATTATCGGTAATTTCGGGTTTGGCGATTTTGTTTTCAGGCATCCGAAAACCTTTGAAACAGTGGCGGTTGCATCTGACCTGAAGGAATTGCAACAGGTGATCATGCAAATACCCGATGAAGTATTGTTATATCACGGACAACATGATGATATTTCAAAATGGCTGAATGCAAGGGCACTCTTTCCTATTGCCAGAATATTTAAGCCTGTCCAGAGCGAGGATTTTAAGAGTGTAGATGACCTGAGGAAATATATTTATAAAGCTATTTCAGGATTTCGTACCAGCAAAGCCATTGGCACTATTGCTGAGTTTGACAAACACATTTATGATGAGTGCCTCAATTTTTCGCGGATTGGAAGCGGTTCACTTGGCGGTAAAGCCAGGGGGCTTGCTTTTTTTAATTCAGTAATTCAGAAAGAAAAACTGCATGATAATTTTAAAGATGTAATAATTACTATACCGCGCACCGTTGTACTCAGTACCGAAGTCTTTGAAGAGTATATGGAGAGCAATGCTTTGTATAAAATGGATATATCGGAGCAAAGCGACGAGGAAATACTCGGCAGGTTCATTCGCTGCCCTCTTCCCGAATATGTTTATGAAGACCTTAAGGCTATTGTGGCAAGCGCAAAAAATCCAATTGCAGTAAGGTCTTCCAGTAAACTCGAAGATTCATTTTATCAGCCTTTTGCCGGCATTTATAATACCTATATGGTACCGGTAGCCAATGATATTAATGTGTCGCTCAGGATGCTTGAAACAGCCATAAAAAGTGTATTTGCATCGGTATATTTCAAGGCAAGCAAGGCTTATGCGCTGGCCACATCCAATATTATTGATG
>JAJUGM010000393.1 GCA_029268165.1 Bacteroidota bacterium | reverse complement strand
TATGTCATTGCTTAAGAGCGCTTTAAATAATATTTACGGCCGGGGCGAATGGATAAAGTCTTACCACTCACAACAGATATTTTTAAACCATAACCTGATTGATGAATCAAAGCTTAATTTGCACGAAATGCAGGATTATGTGGCTCAGTTTATGCTGCAGTTCTCAGGCGTGGCAAACGCGGTTACTTCATATACACTACAAACAACTGATTATACCCAAGGCGTTTTTCAGAAAATACAAAACAGCTACAACCAGAAACGTTCAGGAGATGTAATAATTACCTTAAAGCCCGGATGGATTGAGCAGGGGAATGGGTCAACCGACCATAGTTCATCTTATTCCTATGATTCAAAAATTCCTTTAATATGGTATGGCTGGAAGATAGGACGCGGCACAATAACCAGATCTGTGGATATAACTGATATAGCTCCTACTATTTCAACTTTTCTGAATATCAATTATCCTAATGCATGCACCGGAAATCCGATAAATGAAATTGGCCAGCAAAACCTGTCACGATGAGCTCCGCTATCGCGATTAATTATTCGCTTCGCGAATGAGTAAGTTCGGCTTACAGTTTTTATTTCGCCTTTGGCTCTTATAAACATCTCACCATTAGAATCAATCCCGATGAGCTCCGCTATCGGGATTAATTCGGCTTACAGTTTTTATTTCGCCTTTGGCTCATAAAAACTGCCCCGATGAGTTGCACCATCGGGGTCATTAAAAAGCAGAGGCATTCTTTCGAATGCCTCCAACCTCACATTAAACAAAACTACTAACTAAACCAACTTGGGCAAAACCGTTTAACCAATTGAATGTTTTCGTACCGTATTCGTTCTCTCTTTTTTTGAATATTTTTCTATACAATATTACGTATATATTCACAGCCGGTTCAAAATTTTGGATGAACACTTAAAATATGTTGATAAGTGATTTTTATTGGCTGATAAAAATAATAATCAGGATTGAATAAAATAATCACCATCAGTATTAATAAATATAAAAATGTAATTGACATCCATCATGTTTATTTTAAATCGCTGTTCCTAATTTTAATTTATTCTTAAAACAACTAAAAAATATGAAGCATTTCTTAACCTTCCTCTTACCTTTGTTGTTTATAATAGCGTGTAATACAAAGGAAAAATCTGGTTCAATGACAATTACAGAATCTATTAAAAAACAAGCCCTCGACAGCCTCCTTAACAGACATGGAGAAATTAACCGGTACCGGATTGAAAAGGGCGTGAAGCAGGTAGCCTCTTTATGGCAAAAGGAAGATGGCAATGCTGATGATTTTATTACATTTTGTACTGAAAATTTTATTGCCGATAGCAGCCAGCTTGAAACATTGTTTCTGAAAATTAGCCGAAATATGGAAATCCTCAGCGGCAATTTCACCAGGATGTCGCTTCAGCTTCGTGAGCCGCTTGATCTGGAACAGGGGCCAATTGCGCCTGTCGATTTGATTTTCGGGGCTTACAATCCGGCCAGCCATTTGTCAGACGACTTTTTTAAAAACAAACTTAATTTTCATATTTTACTCAATTTTCCGGCATTTACGCTTGCTGAAAAACTTGAGCAAGGCTCGGGCTGGAATCGCCGGCAATGGGCTTATGCAGCAACGGGAAATATTGTAAAGTCAAGGGAACCTGCAGAATTACAGCAAAAATTATCTGATGTGGCTACAGCTGCAGAAACATACATATCGGAATATAATATTTATATGGGAACCCTTGTAAATAATAACATGCAGTCATTATTCCCCGTAGATAAAAAACTCATTTCACACTGGGGCCTGCGTGACGAACTAAAAGCCAATTATAATGTGCCCGGCGGTTTTGAAAAACAAAAAATGATTTTTGCCCTTATGAACAGAATCATCAACCAGGAAATTCCTGCAAAAGTTATTAATACCAACCAATACCAATGGAATCCTTTTACAAACAAAATTTATGAAGGAACTCGTGAAATAAGTTCTAACCGGGAAGAAGATGTCCGTTATCAGCACATATTGAATTACTATAAACTTTTCAGGCAACAGGATGCCTATTACCCGCAATACCCCACTGTAATAGCAAGAGCATTTGAAATGAATACACAAATTCCCCGGGAAACTGTTGAAGAATTATTCAAAAAAATATTATCGTCAAAAGAGGTGCGTGAAACAGGCAGGTTAATTGAAAAAAGGCTGGGCCGAAAACTGGAGCCTTTTGATATCTGGTATAACGGATTTCGCTCGGATGGCACATTACAAGAAGCAGAACTTGACCGCATTACATTATCAAAATATCCCACAATTAATGCGTTTAAAAACGACTTGCCAGCTATTCTTGTAAAACTCGGATTTGATAAAGAAAAAGCTGCTTACCTTACATCAAGAATTACTGTTGACCCCGCACGAGGTTCAGGCCATGCAACCGGCGCTTTGATGCGCGGAGATGTTGCCCACCTGCGAACCCGCTTTACCGATAAAGGCATGAACTATAAAGGGTATAATATCGCTATCCATGAATTTGGCCATAATGTTGAACAAACTATTTCACTCTATGACGTTGATTATTATATGCTTAACGGTGTTCCCAATACTGCATTCACCGAAGCCCTTGCTTTCCTTTTCCAGGAAAGAGATCTGGAATTGCTGGGTTTTAACAAAAACAGTGAGGAGCAGGAAGCATTGTCAGTATTAAATATTTTGTGGAACTCTTATGAAATAATGGGCGTTGCCCTTGTTGACGACGCCTTGTGGGAGTGGCTCTACAATCATCCCGATGCTCAGGCTGCCGATGTCAGAGATGCTGTAACCACCATTGCAAAAGAAATATGGAATAAATATTATGCTGACGTTTTTGGCGTTAAAGATCAGGTGATACTGGCTATCTATTCACACATGATCAGTTATCCGCTTTATCTCCATTCCTATCCGCTCGGACATATCATTCAGTTCCAGTTAAAAGACTTTCTTAAAAACAAAGATTTTGGGAAAGAAATTGAAAGAATTTATTCCATTGGCTCTATAACACCTGAGGCATGGATGTTGAATGCCGTCGGAAATCCGTTATCAGTTGATCCCTTGCTTAAAGCTTCATCGGAAGCTCTGAAAAAATTTTAACCCGGATTTGTCATTAGCCTTATTGTTCTAATGACAGCCATTAGTAAAATTTGTTGTTTTATTATTGAAACACCCATTCCGAGGGCTCTGGATTATTTATATGAATATTTGTTCTGATATCTCGGGATGGGGGTTCCCTATGAATTTATAAACAAAAAAACATTTTCTAAGGAATATTAATCCGTAACTCCGCATAATATTACGTAATAGGTATTCATAAAAGATAATGTTTACAAGTCAT
>JAJUGM010000392.1 GCA_029268165.1 Bacteroidota bacterium | reverse complement strand
GGATCAAGGATAATATCCCCTTTCTTAAAATATACTTCCTTTTTAAAATTGTCAGTATGTGAGTCTATAAAATATTCAACCAACTGTGGGATAAATTTCCCTTTATAAGGATGTAGCCGATGAACGTGTTTTGTTGTATCTGATTCTTTATATTGTTCAAACGAAAGTGACCAGTTTAAATCTTCTCCTAACTGCCCTTTCCACGAGATTTCTCTTTTCCCGTTATATGAATTGTAATAATTTATTAACTCTTGTTTCGAGATTAAGATGTTACCGTTGTCGCCGTTTTTCTTAATTCGTCCATAATTAATAAGATAAGAAATATTAGATGTCGTTACTTTTTTATTAGTGTAGTGACTCGCCCATTCACTGGCCTCTTTAATGGTAAGAATATCTTTTTCAGCAATCATTTTTTTTGTATTTCATACAAATTTAAGTTTTTCTATAAAAATTTACAGTTATTCTTGGTTAAAGCTTAAAACCCAAAATAAAAAATGATTTAATAAACAAAAAAGCATTCAAATCGTAATTTAATGCACTATAAATAAATATTTCATATAATTCACAAATTACTTTTCAGCTTTTGAATTATAGGGTTAACTACAATAGTATAATCATAAACGGCTGAAGAGGAAAGAAATATAATGTTAAGCCTTCTGATATCTTAATCACCTATTTATCAATAGATGTAAGCATAGCGCATTACAATTTATTTTCTTTTAGAAACAGAATAAGAGGCTTTAACCCGGATTTGTTAAGTAAATTTTATATTGAGCAGCTCTTAAAATGCAATAGCCGTAAATAATGAATTCAGCTACCGGGCATCTCTTAGGCCATAAAAACCTGGCATATCCCGGAACAATACTTTGTCAAAAATATCACTTCTAAAATATCGGCAAGGATTACTTTGAATTTTTCCAGAAAAAATCACCCCGGTAAGGCCTGTTTTCCCTATCGGGGTGATGTAACAAAAGGATTTTTTACATTCCCATCTTTTTCATCGCTTCATATACCAGAAAGGCAGGCCAGACAATGGCTTTCAGAAAACCCAACACGCCCATCCAGAAACTGGTGGCATGGGATATGAAATAAATAGCAGCGCCTATCAGACCCAGTCCATATACCGCATTTGAAGCAGCATTGGTTTGTACATTTTTTGCCATGATTTTTGATTTTGGTTTGTTTTAAAACATACTGAAAGATAGGAATAAATATTAACTTATTGACTGATAATATAAAATTTACATACTGCCATCAGAGGTAACTTATTGGAATTTTGCATTTTTCTGCCTAATTTGCATCTGTTTATTTAAATTTTGTTTGATGAAAAGATTAAACCGTTATTTAATTCCGTTTTTGTTATTTTTATGTTTAGCCTGTGCAAGCCTTTCAAAATCGCAACTAAAAAGTATCCAGTCATACGCCGGGTTACTTAAAGAAAACTCTGAATTTCCTTCTGTTGCTATTAATAAATGCATCAACCTGAAATTTGACATCGAATTATTGAATTCGGGGACTTTTTCCGACTCACTAGTCAATAAAAAATTATGGATGTCTTATAAAGGAAAAGAAGAAGCTTTGAAAAAAGCCCTTAAGGTCAACCTGACAGTTAAAATCATTACGCACTATGCTACGGCGCTTTATAATCTTTCTTCACCGGAACCAATAGAAGCATTAAGCCAGTCATCTGAAAACCTGGGTAAAAATGTTGATAAGCTGGTTGAACAATATAATTCGTTATCTGCCGGAAAAGACCTGCCTGTAGGTATCGGTCCGCTGATTTCCGGTGCCTTATCACTGGCAGGGAAACATTTTATCAGGGCAAAACAGGCACATGAAATAAAAAAGCTTATTTACGCCGGTGATACTCTTATTGGAATTCTGACAGATAACCTTGCTGCTGAACTTGAAAAACTGCTGATTAAGGAATGGATACCTGCCCTTAAAGCCGATCTGGCAACACGACAGGAAAACCTGCTGGCAAACCTAAATCCAAAAGGCGATTATAAAGCTTATTATGCAACACAGTATAACAAAGAAATTGCTGCTATTATAGTTAAAATTGACAATATTGAGCAGTTGTCCAGGGAAGTTATACAAGCTACCCGAAAAATAAAAAAAGCTCATGCACAGATTATTGAAACCATGCAGCAAAAGAAAAAAATAACAGAAATTTTATCAGAAACTTACGAATTGTACCTTTCAGTTAAAGAACTTGCTGATTTGTATAAAAAAATTGGTAACAACTAATGCTAAATATGCCAACATGAATACTGAAAAAATTAATGCTTATAAAAAAATTGTTGAAACACTTAAAGAGGCAAATGCCCTTCGTACATTTGATAATGCAGGAACTCCTGAAAGAGTGGAACTCGACAAGGCAGCCCTGATTCTTGAAGAACTGTCATGGAAAATAATCTCTGAAGACCTTGCCCGACTGCTCGATGCAGTTTCATACAAAGCAAATGAACTTAAAGACCTTGGCAAAAAGATGAAAGAAAAATATCAGCGGTTAATAAATATTTCCGAGAAGATTGAAAAAACAGCCGATATCATTGGAGTTCTTGTTGACATTATCACCAAAGCGCTTGCCGCAGGATTAATCTAAAAACAGATTTATGAGAATATATTTAATAAGTTTTGCTTTTATTTTATTGACTGCACAACTGCGGTGCCAGCAAATACTAAGTGACGAGCAGACAGTGCGTAATATTGCCGACCGCATTCTGGCAGAAACACAGTATGGATTTGTTGCTGTTAAAGACGATTATTATTATCGCACTGCTGCAGAAATACCAGAAGGGACCAGTGTGAAATTTAAAAGTGATTTCCTCGGATGGTATTACGTGAATGGAGTAATAAACATGGCCATGGTTGACCTGGGTGAGTTTCTGCACGAAGAAAAATATATCAGCCATTGTATTAATCAGGTATATTTCGGTTTTAATAATTATAAAGTATTTCAGTCGCGTTATACATCCGACATGCCCCGGTGGGGTTATCCTTACCGTGAACTTTTTAACATCATGGAGCTTGATGACTGCGGCTCAATGGGTGCCAGTGCCATTGAAGCCTACCGTCGAAAACCATCAGAAGAGCTTCGTGATTATCTTGACAGGGTGGCCGAACATATTTTAAATAAACAGGATCGTTTGCCTGATAAAACGCTTGTACGGCAAGGCCCACATAAAATGACCCTTTGGGCTGATGACCTTTATATGAGTGTACCGTTTCTCGCTCGTATGGGAAAATTAACAGGCGACCAGAAATATTTTGATGATGCAGTTATTCAGGTAATCAATTTTAATAAATATTTATGGAACAAAGAAAAAGGCTTATACTATCATTGTTATTATTCTGACCTCAACCGC
>JAJUGM010000391.1 GCA_029268165.1 Bacteroidota bacterium | reverse complement strand
TTAAAAGAATTAACGATGCAAAAACTCACGGTAATTGCCGTGTTGCACGATCCCAATATTGCTTTTCTCTATGGTGATGATTTTCTTTTTGTAAAAAACGGAACGATCGAAAGACCAGCAGAACCAATAAAGCCTTGGAGTGCCGAATATTTAAGAACAGTTTACGAACACGAATTACAGTCAATACCTTATGCAGGTCGTGCATTAATAGTACCGGGTATAATACAGAAAAAACAAAATGACAGATAGAAATACTATAGCAGCCGCTTACGATGCAGGAGTTGATGAAGAATACAATCGGCTTGTATCAACCCCTTTATTTGAAGCTGAATTTATGCTTATTTCAGAACTCCTCGAAAAATATATTGAAAACGGTACTACTATTATTGATATTGGAGCTGGACCCGGCAGATATGCGGAATTTCTTTTAAATAAAAACTGCAATGTTGGTTTAGTTGATTTATCAGCAAAATCTCTCGAAGCATTTAATAATAGAATTTCAAACAATAAAAAAGAGAATATTTTATTTTCTGATGTTTCGTGTGCGACTTCTTTACCATTTATTAAAAGCAATATTGCAGATGCCGTTTTATTGATGGGGCCACTTTACCATTTAACCAAATGTGAAGAAAGAACAAAAGCAATTACGGAAGCATTCCGAATATTAAAACCAAATGGAGTTTTATTTGCTGTCTTTTTGAGTACATTTCACAAACCGCATTTCCACTAAGATGGTGTAACACATACAATTTGTTGTTCCGATTACGTTAAGCAGCTTTTACGAGATTCAATTACTACAATTGCGTTTCAGGGATACGATGTTCCGCAATATAGATGTTTGCCAAGTATTGCTAAAGATATAATCATGCAGGAAGGTTTCGGAACAATGCACTTAAGAAACATCGAAGGTACGGGCGTTAACCTGACAACAATGGATTTAGATAAGATCAACAATGAGCAAACAAAGCAAAAACTATTTTCTTCACTTCGTCAAACCTGTGAAGATGTGAATTTAATTGGCTATACTCATCAGTTTTTATATGTTGGGCGAAAGATTTGTAATTTTAATTACAATTATGATTCAAGTTACTGTTTGTATTTCATAGACAGGTTAAGTGCCTATAATTCCTACCGTACAATGTCAATCACATGCTACAAACCTCACAAGCCGAACCAGACCAAAGTTTGCAGCAAGAGCTTGCCATTTTCCACGCACTACCGACAGTGCCAAAGACAAAAGAAGAAAAAACACCTTCCCTTCTGTAAAAATTTAAACGCTGACACATATTCCAACTCAAACAAAAACTCATTGACAGTTGACAGCAAAACTGGAAATAGTAGTATATTTGTGATATGAAAGACAAGAACAGCTAGTTGCTAACAGCGTGTAGCTTCAATTGTCGAGACAGTGCGGGTTATAGCATTTCTGAATTTAATAGACATATATATAACTTGACAGGAAAGTGCCTTTTAGCCGGCAACTGAAAGCTACACGCCAACCGTTACCGGCAAGCAAACGCAACCAAAATGATTCAACGGACATCTAAGATTAAAAAAATAATATGAAAATTAAGATAATAATATTTAGTTTTTTACTTACCCTTTCCACCATCACATGTGATAAAGAAGGCGAACTCATAGATATTACATCTGAATGCGAGTTTTATGATAATATTTTATCGACTTGTTTTTATGGTAGGCCAAATTCTGACTATGATGAATTTGTTTTCAGAAATAATAATTCTTTTCAAGAATTCGGTGATATCGTAAGAATTTATCCTGCTAATTTAAACTGTGATACAGCTAAGCTTCCAAACATTGATTTCACGAAATACACACTTTTAACAAAGAGTACTAATGGTGGTGGATGTAGTGCAACTTATCATCGAAAAGTTTTGAAAGATACGAAGAATAGGAAAATAATTTATGAGATTTTGGTCAATTCCGAAAGCACTTGTGAGATGTTACTGGGTAGTAGAAACTGGGCGATAATACCAAAAATACCAAATAATTACTCAGTGGATTTTAAATTAAAATAAATTATCATGCGATTAAGATTGATTATAAGCATCCTGACTGTTATTACATTGATTAGCTGTGATAGGGATGATATTTTAACTGGCAAGGTAACTTTTTATACAAATGCTCAGGCTGTTTAAAATTGCGGGCCTTTTAATGTTGAAATATATATAGATAATTCATTAATTGGAATTTCAAAAGAACCAACTTTTCCTTTAGATTTTACACCCGAATGTAATTCTATAAGTAGTAAGACATTATCAGTAATAGAAAAACCAGAAGGACATTATAAATTTACAGCTGGACTAACTTGTTCTGAGACATTGAAGTATATGGGTGAATTTGATGTTAAAAAAGATAGTTGTTCACTTGTGTATATAGATTTGACATACAACAAATAGAAATCAAGAATGCCAGCCGCTAATAATCAGGGCTTCATACGGCACGCCGGTTAAAGTAAATCCGTTTTTTCCGTGAGGAAAACTATGGGGAATGAATAGGCTTTTTTCAGTTTTAACCCGGATTAGTCATTAGGAAAGATGCGATCTTATGAGTTCCCCTATTTAGAAAAATTAGGCTAATGACAAATCCGGCTTAAAAAGAGAGGGCGTAAGAATAAAATAAAATTTCGGCTTCATTCTATTCAATCTGCGCTTTTTGGTCATCAACGACAATTTTGACCTGAACACCACTGAAATAAAAATGAAGAATATCAATATATACATAACCTTTTCTGGCCATAGACATTGCCCCTTCCTGACACATGCCCACACCATGTCCGTATCCCCTGCCCTTTAATATAACCGAATCGCCGGTGACAGAAACAGAAAACCACGCTGATTTAAGTTTCAGGTCTTTCCGTATATCAGCCAATGGTAACCTGATTTTACCGGCTGCATAATATTTCTCACGTACTTTGGGGTTATATCTGAAATCAGTTTGTTGCAGTAATTGATAATCAATGCCTTTGGATAATAAATAATCAGTCCATTGCTTGCGGGTCATACCCAACTCCCATTTTGCATTTTTGGCATTACTGCAAAACGGGTCGTTAACAGGCTTCAGATTAGGTGATTCCTGTTGCCATGCAAAAAATGCATCAGAAGTAATGCCGCCACAATTTGAATGAAAAGGCGCGATAATAAGATTACCCTGCCGGTCAGCCAATACCTCCCCCTGTGTAGCCATCACTGCAGCAACAATTTCATTATTCATACGGCTTTTACCTTTATAAGCCTGGCAATGTTCAGCATCACAAAGGTTGAAACCCTCAGAGCCATGCCTGTAATAATTCTTCAAAGCAAATGTGCGGATAAGAACAGCCTGAGCTTTATAGTATTCAGGATGAGCATCCGAACCGCCCTCGG
>JAJUGM010000390.1 GCA_029268165.1 Bacteroidota bacterium | reverse complement strand
TGTCCAGGAAAGCGAAGTCCCATATATGCATAGACAATGGCGAGGAGCACGTCAAGAAACCATGCAGCCATTACACACAGAAAAGCGTCACGTCCCGCTTGAAAAATCAATAATGCCGGTACCTGCAATGTTGAAAAACATGCTATAATGCTGAAAAGCATCCAGACAAACTGATTTGTACTTATAATACCTTTTTGTTTCATATTAATACCCTTTCATTGAGATTTTAATTGTGCCGTAATATAGCTCTCCCTAATGGGCTGATTATTTTGTCTATGATGCTTACAGGCGAAGGAAACCCTAAATCCTTCCCAATTTCAAGAAGCAATGCAATCGCAAGCAATATTCCAAATGTAATAAATTCCTTCCATTGTTTCTTCCTAATCAGTTGAATCCCATCTACAGCAAAAATTAAAATAATTGACAACAATACAATAAATATCAAAATAAGATCAGCTCCCTTACCTTGTTTTCCGGCTGAGGCCTATGTGGTTAACTTTTGAATCCACATCAATATTTACGTCAATATCCCGGTAATGGTCATACCAGCCGGCCTCTACCATCTTCCAGTACTTCGGATATTTACCGAAAAAGTAATTTCCAAACCCCAAGACATCTGAATTCAAGACCCTTGATTTATTGAGCGCTGCAAGTATTTGCCTTTTTATTTCTTCTGCCTGCAATTTCTGCAACTTATTAATAGTCTCATTTTGCTCATAATCAATGTTTACCTGGCTTTCAGCGATAGCTGACGTTACATTTACATGAATATCTATTGCCATTTTTCCATCAACTATCAATGGTTTTATACTGGAACCTGATTTGACTATCCTTAAAACTATATCCTTATCATCGTATTTAACTGTCAGGTCGCCACCCTTTATATTATCTGTAGCCCATAAGAGTCCGGTGCTTTCCTCATTATCCATCCAGCCTGCCAGCTTATCTTTTTTGAATACTGCCGTATTTTCAATAACCAGATCGTATTTATTCAACTCGTCAGTTTTTTTATCCTCACTCTGTTTTGCTTTACCTGCAGGTATTTCAGTTAAGCTTATCCCGGATGTATAAGGTTCACTGCCTTTTTCCCAGAAAAGGGTCAAAAAATCGTTTATAGTGTTGGCTGTATAAGATATTGCCGGCCTGTTTCTAATTATACCTGTGATTATCTTACCCGTGTCAGCACCTGGTTCGATACTGGTGCTGATATTAAAAATACGGTTGAATTGGCCTTTTTTTGCGATCAGCAGCCACATAGTACTTCTTATATCAGGATTTCTTTCAAAATAGTCGATTATAGGGTCCATTCCTATTGAACTCGCTAACTCCTCAGATACTATCACAGCTGATGCATGGGCAAAATATGTCCTGCGAAAGTCTGATAAGGTAATCTTCTGTATGGCTTCTGATATTGTGGGAGCTGTTGACTCATGCAATTTAATCAGTGAACTGCTGCCGGTACTTCCCTGTTGCGAATCAGAAGATTGTTTTTGCTGGGTCATTTCATGTATAACCATCCTAATCCGGCCATCTGAAGAATCCAGTCCTATAAGTGTCACAAGCCCCAGTTTTTCCGGCTCAATTATGTCCCAACAGCCCGTGAGCAGCATTGATAAAATTATTGCACAAACAATAACTTTTTTCATGACCGGCCTCCCCTCTTTTCCGGAGGATGTGGAATCTGGCCGGGTCTCATGCGCCTTGAATTGTTGGCGCCATATGCCGGGCGCCGGACCATGGCCCACCATGGAGCGCGTATTGCCGCATCCTTTAAGTCACTGGCCCTGAAAGGTGACAGCGGGGCCATGTATGGCTTTCCAAAACTCTCCAAAGAAAAAAGGTGAAACATCAAAAATAGCACGCCTATCATAATGCCGAACATTCCAAGTATTGATGCCAGCAGCATGAATAAAAACCTTAATAACCTTACCGGCAGTGTAATATTATATTGGGCAATGGAGAACTTGGAAATTGCTGTCAAAGCCACTACAATTACCATCAATGGCGACATGACTTTTGCCTGTACTGCCGCCTGACCGATTACCAGTGCCCCGACAATGCTCACTGCCTGGCCGATTGCCCTTGGCAGCCGTATGCCTGCCTCATGGAGGATTTCAAATGTTATTATCATTACAAATGCTTCCCCAACGACAGGAAGCGGTACTTCGGTCCGTGCAGACATAATGCTTATGAGCAGCGCTGTAGGAATCATCTCCTGGTGGTAAGTGATAACTGCAATATAAAGAGCAGGCGCGAAAATTGAAATAGAAAATGCAAAATACCGCAGCAGCCTTATGACACTTGAAAAAATATATCTGTTATAGTAATCCTCGGCAGACTGCATTAAGGAAAAGAATTCTCCCGGGGCAATGAGTGCAATAGGAGTATTGTCCGTAATGATTGCTATCCGCCCTTCCATAAGCGCAGCGGCAACAACATCAGGCCTCTCCGTATTGCGCATCTGAGGGAATATGGAATAGGGGTTATCCTGAATTAATTCTTCAATATAGCCGCTTCCCAATATTTCATCGATGTTTATTCTTTTCAGCCTGGAGCGGACTTCGTCCAGCAGATTGGCCGGGCATAAGCCTTTTATATATGCCATACATACTTTAGTTTTTCCAACACTGCCTAGTGTCAGTGATTCAAACGTCAGGTTAGGGCTGTGCACCCTCCTCCTGATAAGCCCTAAATTGACACTTAAAACTTCAATAAATGCTTCCCTGGAGCCCCTTACCACCGGTTCCACTTCGGATTGCGTCACGCTTCTATATTCATATCCCTTGACACTTATGACATATGCCGTATTAACTCCATCTATTAAAAGTGCTGCTTCTCCAATTAGCACTCCATTTAATAAATCATTAAGATTTTCTGTTGCCTCAACATGCCCTCTCGTTATAATATTACCGGCCTGAAGTTGTTCTATTATTTCTCCGCTTGAATTCAGCCCGGAAGCGTACACATCGAGCACCAGGGGATTTATGATATCCCTGTCTACATGGTGTGAGTCAACAATATTATCAAAATAGAATACAACTGCAGGTTTGGCATTGCTTCTTCCTATCGAGATATTTCTGATTATGAGATCGGCATTACTGCCAATAATTTGATTTATCTTTTCCATATTTTCATTTAATGAATCAGATATCCTTATATTTTTCAGTTCGTTTTCACTAAAAACTTCATTATTATCGTGTGCTTCACCCTTATGTTTCATTGCAAGCTGCTTTTTATCATTATTTTTTTCACGTCTATTAATGTACTTGATCATTTTTTTACCTCTGTTGGTTGATGTATGTTGCCGGTTACTTTCATAAAATGTACTTGTAAAGAATCTAATATTTATTTTTTGTATAAAGCACATTATTATACTTGCATGCGGCCAGGCA
>JAJUGM010000389.1 GCA_029268165.1 Bacteroidota bacterium | reverse complement strand
ATAATATGCCAAACAAGTATTTTCAGTTTAAACAATTCACAGTATTTCATGATAAATGTGCAATGAAAGTCACCACCGACTCTGTGATACTTGGAGCATGGGCTGATGTGAAAGGTGTCAACTACGTACTGGACATAGGAACAGGCTCAGGCCTTCTGGCCCTTATGATTGCTCAGCGTTCAGATGCAATAATTGATGCGGTTGAAATAGATGAGAACGCCTGCCTGCAGGCATCAGAAAATGTATCAAATTCGCCATGGGCAAAAAGAATTAAAATAATTCACGACACCATACAACATTATTCCTTCCTAACTGCAAAGGCTTATGATCTGATTATATCAAACCCTCCGTATTTTCAGCATGCACTTCAATCGTCTGATAAACTTCGTTCAACAGCGCGACATAATATTAACCTTTCCTATGAAGAATTATTGGTAAGCGCAAAAAAATTGTTTTCACCCTATGGCAGATTTTCAGTTATTATTCCAGTAGCAGAAAACGACAATTTTATTGAACTGGCACATATTTATCAGTTGTATCCATCAAGAATCACCCTGATCAGGCCGTTTCCATACTCTGCGTTTTCAAGGGCATTGATGGAATTTAGTCTTACTCCGGCTAAAACCATAATTCAGAATGAACTTGTCATACATAAAAAAATGAACAAATATTCAGAGGAATATATTTCCCTAACCAGGGATTTTTATCTTAATTTTTAATTAAATCCTTTGTTGAAGGAACCATAACTTTCAATGCACCCGGTTTTATGCGTATTTTTATCTTTCCTTTTATAATTGCAGGCTCACCGTCATAATGAATATATTGTTTTCTTTTCCTCCCTTTTAATAAAACCTTTTTCCCTCTGATTAACTCAAGGTAAGGGCTTCGGTCGATTTTTCTACCAATAAGTTTCAGCCCTAAGGGGAAAATGGCAGGCTTCGGAAATGGCTTCATGATGCAAATATCAAGCAAACCATCATCAATTCTTGCTCCCGGCGAAATATATACATTATTGCCATATTGGCCCGCATTGGCAGCAGTTATTAAAAATGCCCTAGTTTTAAATTCCTGCCCATCGATTTTTATAAAATACTTTTTAGGCTTGTACCTGAAAAACTGGCGAAAGACTGAATTTACATAACCTATGAGCCCTCTTTTGCCAATAGCTGAGAATTCGTGCCCTACACGGGCATCAAATCCAACGCCGCACGTACAAAAAAAATAATTTTTGTTTATTTTACCGGCATCAATAGTGTATAACTCATGCCTGTCAATTACAGCCAAAGCTTTGGTTACCGTATGTGGTATTCCCAGATGGTTTGCCAGCCCGTTTCCCGAACCGGCAGGAATAATTCCCAGCGCAGTATTTGTATTCACAAGCGCCGAGGCTACTTCGTTAACCGTGCCGTCACCTCCGACAGCTATGCAGTATGGAATATTCTGAGCTGCATGCTTTTTGGCTATTTTATAAGCATGTCCGGGTTTTTTTGTATATCGCACCATAATATCTTCCGAAGCAAAAAATTCTTTTATTTTATTTTCAATGCGCCGTTTATCTTTCTTTCCTGATATAGGGTTTATTATAAACAAATATTTAGCCTGCATAAATTTGCCCTTTTCATCACTCTGTTTCAATACATAAACAAAAATATACCGTAAATTTACATATCATTTTACCAAAGAAAGCAATAACTGTTAAATTTGTCCGTTACATTTTTTTAATATGTATTATATATTACTCTGCAAACACATAATTGGGCACCAAATTAACCTTAATAAAATGGTCCGGCGACTCATTTCTTTCATATTTCTTTCTTTTACGTTCTTTAATTCATTCGCACAGCCCGGAGGAAAAGCCTTTCAGTTTCTTGATGTTACTAATTCAGCTCGGGTAGCAGCCCTTGGAGGTAAAGCGCCCTCGATATTTGATGACGATCTCAACCTGCCATTTCATAACCCAGCTTTATTGAACAATCAGATGCACAATCATCTGGTTCTTAATTATGTTGATTATTTTGCAGGCATTAATTACGGCTATGTTTCCTATGCGCGTACTTACGAAAGTATTGGCAATTTTGCCGCAGGCATACACTATCTGAACTATGGTAAATTTCAGGGCGCTGATGAAACGGGTGCACTTACCCACACATTCAGGGCAGCTGACTACGCCCTGAACATTATGTATTCAAGAAAAATTGACAGTCTTTTTCAGGTTGGAGTCAATTTTAAGCCGATATATTCCGACCTTGAATCATATAATTCATTTGCACTGGCATTCGATGCGGGAATAGTATATCATAATCCATCATTGATGTTCACATCTGCTCTGATTTTCAGGAATATCGGAATACAGATTGATAAATATTACAGCGGTGGCGACCGTGAACCTTTACCTTTTGATATCCAGCTTGGTATTTCACAACGCTTAAAGTACGCCCCGTTTAGTTTTTATATTGTTGCAGACCATTTGGAAAAATGGGATCTGAGTTATCAGACAGAAGAAGACAAAGAAAATGAGTATAATGAACTTACAGGTGAAAAAATAGAAAAAAAGAAATTTGAAGTATTTGGTGATAACCTGATGAGACATATCACTGTTGGCACTGAATTAAGTATAGGCAAAAACATTATCGTTGGGCTCGGTTATAATTACAGGCGCAGGCAGGAAATGAAGGTTGATACAAAAACATCCATGGTAGGTTTTTCATGGGGTATCAGCATTCGTATTTCAAAATTCAGAATAAGCTATGGCCGCCCCTCCTATCATCTTGCCGGTGGTTCAAATCATTTCTCACTGAGTATGAACCTTGACGAGTTTTATAAGAAATTCTGAACAATTAATATTTATTATCTAACTATAATCCCATGTTGCTCAGTTAAGATCACAATGTTCTTCTTTTTATAAAGGATAAGGATGCGGGAAAAATTATAAAAGCCCTTAAGAAACGTAACCCTTCTGTAAAGTACATCTTGCAGGTGTTAAGGTATATTATATTATTGCGGAGTTTTGCCTGATCCATTCTCTGGACAGTAGTTCCATTAGCCGGTTGGCATTGAGATGAGGTATTTTCTCCAGGATATATTTTAACCTAACGTGAGTTCGGGCATTTATTTTAAATGGTAAATTTTTTTGGACATCAATACAGAAGGTTTCCTTTCGAAAAATTGATAAGCAGCAATAGCACCCCAAATATTTATGATGGCATTAACCGGGCTCCTATGCATGGAGTGTTCAATATTGCAAGCTGATTTAAGCAGTTCTATTACAGATTCAACCACGCCTCTTTTCATAAGAAACAGGTTATTTTCTATGTTGATTAATTTGTTCTTCATATTTCTTCGAATAGTAGTAAAAATTTCTATTCCTCTTTCGAAAAGTTCTGCGAACAACTCTTT
>JAJUGM010000388.1 GCA_029268165.1 Bacteroidota bacterium | reverse complement strand
GTTAAATTTTATTGTCACTATTATTAACAAACCCAAATTGCTTATATTTTACGAGCCTTTCAGCGTATTTGTTCCCATAAACACCAATCTTTTTAAAAACGAAATCCTCATTCTTAAAAAAAACGGCTCAACCATTTTATTCTCTACTCACGACATGGGCTCAGTTGAAGAACTTTGTGATTATATAACTCTCATAAACAAATCAAAAGTTATCCTTCAGGGTGAGGTAAATGATATCCGTATGCGTTATAAAGAAAATATTTTTGAAATAGGTTATAAAGGCGACCCCTCACAAATAATGCCATTAATTAATGATAACTTTAAAGTTATTGAACACAAAAACGGTAATGAAACCTGTTTTGTCAAAATTAAGGCAGGTAAAGATTTCTCAGGAAACGACATCCTGAAACGCATGTTACCAGTAGCTGAAATTATTTCATTCAATGAGGTAATTCCCGGAATGAACGAAATTTTTATAAATGTGGTCAATTCACAGCAGAAATAATGCCGCAACTTATGAATAAGACACTTTTAATTATCGCCCGCGAATATATTACACGCGTACGGAAAAAGTCTTTTATACTGATGACTTTTCTTGGCCCTGTTCTCTTTGCTGCTCTGATTGTTTTACCCAGTATGCTTGCCACTTATGAAGATAAGGAAGTAAAAATATATGCTGTTGTAGAATACGATGTTATTGGCAAACCTGTCCCCGATTCTTTGCAGTTTTTTAAAGATGTCATCCCGGATAAAGACAATATAAAATTTGTTTATTTAAATAATACACAAATTCAGGATGTCCTGAAAACATACGATGCAGGGTTATATGACGGCATTCTGCTTCTCAGCCAAAATCTAATCTCGGCCGGACGTGAAGCATATGTTGACCTGTATTACCGCAAGCCTCTTTCTGTAGGAGTTGAAATGCATATTTCCAAGTCGCTTGAAAAACATATTTTTAACAACAAGCTTATTATTAATAAAGTACCTGCTGATGCCCTCCAGTCTTTGGAAACGAAAATAAATCTGAAAAGGATAAACTGGAAAAACTGGCAGAAAGGTGGTATTGAAGATACCACCGATTTGCAAAGGTTACTCGGTTATATTTGTGGCTTTTTAATCTATCTGTTTTTGTTTATGTTTGGCTCACAGGTAATGCGTGGTGTGCTTGAAGAAAAGACAAGCCGTATTGTTGAGGTTATTATTTCCAGTGTCAGACCTTTCCAACTGATGATGGGTAAAATTATCGGTGTAGGATTGACAGGCCTGACACAATTTCTGGCCTGGCTTATACTTACATTCGGCATATCTGCAGCAGCTCAGCAAATTCTCCGTTCAGAAATCCCGGTTCAGAAAACCGAACAGGTCGCACCGGCCAGTATCATGGAGTCGGGAGTGAACCAGGTTCAAAATGATACTAATAAAAAAGAAGATATTGTTACCGGCATTTTTAAACAATTAAAACAAATCAACCTCTTTCTGATTATCGGCATGTTTATTTTTTATTTCATTGGCGGATATATCCTTTACGGTGCACTATTTGCTGCAATGGGTGCTGCATCAGATAACGAAACCGATACTCAGCAGTTTATCTTTCCTGTAACCATACCTTTAATTATTGGGCTTTTTGTAATGATTAATACCTTTCTGAACCCTTCAGGAAAACTGGCCGTATGGTTTTCAATCATTCCCTTTACCTCGCCTATTGTTATGATGGCGCGCATACCTTTTGGAATACCCCCCTTCAGCCAGTTAGCAGCATCTGTTATTCTGCTAATTATTACTTTTCTGGCCACAACATGGTTTGCAGGTAAAATATACCGGACAGGTATACTTATGTATGGCAAAAAAGTCTCCTACAGGGAAATATGGAAGTGGTTACGGTATTAATATCCCCGGAATATTTTTTAATAAAAATAAAATTCCTTATTTTAGCTTTCCGTATACTGTTGATTTTAAAAGAACACTTCAGGTATGAAGTAGACTTTTTCTTTTAAATATTGATACCTTGCATCATCATCAAACCGCTAAGACTTATGCGTATTGCTATACTCGACCTGGGGACAAACACTTTTAACCTGCTGGTTGCTGAAACCAATCCTGATAAAAAGTACCAGATTTTACACAATAATAAAATACCGGTTAAACTTGGCAAAGGCGGAATTGATAAGCGGGAAATAAAATCAGATGCTATGCTGCGTGGCATTAATGCCATTGAAAAACATATACAGACCACAAACGAACTGAAAGCAGAAAAAATAATTGCATACGGAACTTCAGCTATACGAACCGCCAGAAACGGGGATCAATTTATTAAATCAATCCGCGATAAGTTTGGAATCCCGGTTGAAATTATTAGCGGAGAACGAGAAGCCGAACTTATTTATTATGGTGTAAGACAAGCTGTTAATCTTAGCGATGGAAAATACCTGATTCTCGATATCGGTGGAGGCAGTAATGAAATGATCATTGCCGATGCCCGTCAGATTTACTGGAAAAAAAGTTATCCGCTTGGTGTTGCAAGGCTGATTGAAAAATTTAAACTTTCAGATCCCATCACAATAGAGGAAATAGAATTCATTTCAAACTACCTTGAAGAAAAAATGGTTGATTTTTTTGAGGAATTCCGCCGGCACAGAATTTCAACACTTATAGGAGCTTCAGGTTCATTTGAAACTTTCACAGCCATGATCAGGGAAGCAACAAACGCTGAAACAGAAACAGCTACAATGCCTCAGGCTGTTGAAATTGACCTATCTGATTTTGAAAACCTGTATCAACGCCTCATTAATTCCACCCTTAAAGAAAGAAAACAAATGAAAGGCCTTGAATCGCACAGGCTTGAAATGATTGTTCCTGCTGCTTTACTGGTTAAATTTCTCATGAGCAAACTCAAGCTGCAGCGCATTATACAGTCGAATTTTGCACTGAAAGAAGGAGCGCTTTGGGAAATTGCCCAATCTTAATATACATAAACCAGCCATTAAAAGCATGAAAATTGAAATATATAATAAGCAGGAAGAAGCAGAAAAAGCACAATTAGTTTTTTATGACTGACTTTCACCGCAGGAATGCTAACTAAAGGCTCACGGACTTTCTGAGCTGATTGATAAATCAAAACAAGAAAATAGAAAAGTATTTTCAATCTCACTGGATGAATGAAATTGTTGACATTTACTATTAACACCTCTATTTTCGTGAGATAGGGTATTAATTAACAGGTAGTTAATAACTTAAATATTTTAGCAATAAAAACCAGGAAATTTAAAGTTTATAAACCAATAATACTAAGTTCCCATGAAAATGTAAAATGAAGAACAAATTAATCAACATAGAAAATAATCTGTTTCTTATGAAAAGAGGCGTGGTTGAATCTGTAATAGAACTGCTTAAATCAGCTTGCAATATTGAACACTCCAGGCATAGGAGTCCGGTTAATGC
>JAJUGM010000387.1 GCA_029268165.1 Bacteroidota bacterium | reverse complement strand
CGGATGAAGAAAGTAAGAATCTGCCAGATAAAGCGGATGATTCTGTTTTTTCGGATACGATGGAAGTAGCTGAACTGGAGAGCAGAATAAAATCAGCTTTACAGAGTTTGCCTGAAAAGTGCCGGGAAATATTTGAACTTAACCGCTTTGACGGTAAAAAATATGGTGAAATTGCGGAATATCTGGGCATTTCTGTTAAAACTGTAGAAACACAAATGTCAAAAGCTTTGAAATTGCTGAAAGAAGAACTTAAAGACTATTTATATATTTTTTTATTATTTGTATTAAAAAATATGAGTCAGCTATAAGGGTAAATAAAAGGTGAGGTGTGTTAATTATGAAGATACTATGGAAAATAACAACCAGCATATTGATCCCATAGCCCTGCTTCCAAAGTATTTTGCAGGTGAAGCCACTGATGAAGAACGCAGGCAGGTTGATGAGTGGCTTACGGCTGACAATAGCCATAGCAAAGAATTTGATGAATTTTCAAAACTATGGAATTTAACCGGCAAAGCAGCAGGAAAGGAAGATATTAATCTTGAAGAAGAATGGAAAAAACTTGAATCAGTTTTACATATTAAGCAAATCAGAATCGTCAGTTTTTCCAGAATTATACAGATTGCAGCCTCTGTGATTCTTGTATCCACGCTAGCCTTCTGGGGCATACAGATAAGTCGTATTAAAACAGAGAAAGCCCCGGCAGCAAGCCTGTCAGTAGTTACATTGCCCGATGGATCATTGGTTTCATTAAATGCCGGATCAAGAATATCATTTTACAAGGGATTTGGATTAACGCACAGGAAAATTAACCTCAAAGGAGAAGCATTTTTTGAGGTGAGTAAAGATAAGAAACTGCCCTTTCAGGTCAACACCGGTCAGGCTGTAGTGAAAGTTGTTGGTACAAAATTCAATTTGAAGGCATATAAAGACAAACCTGTTATAAAAATTTCCGTTACCGAAGGTACAGTAATTTTGTACAATTCCCGTCAACCTGAAAAAGCGGCTACTTTGAATGCGGGTGAAACAGGAACGTTCGACAAAAGACTGATGATAATCAGCAAACAACCGGTAGTCGATAAAAACGATTTAGCATGGAAAACAAAAATTATTGATTTTAACAACACTCCATTGATTGAAGTAATTGAAGTTCTTGAAAATACTTATCATTATTCTATCATTGCCGACCCACACATACAAAATTGTGCTATTACTGTCCGTTTTGAAAACCGGAGCTTTGATTCTGTAATAAAAGTGCTTAAGGAAACACTTGACCTGTCGGTTTCATACAGAGGTAAACAATTAGTCATAAGAGGTAAAGGATGTTAAAGTACCTTATAAATAAAAAATATTACAAGCGGGCAGTATTATTCATTGTAATATGTTGTTCGTTTATGGGTGCCTATACGCAGCAGACCGGGATGAGGCGGAAAATTAATGTCAATTATAATGATGTACCTTTTGAACTTGTACTGAAAGATATTTCCCAAAAGACCCATATACAGTTTTCTTATAATCCCGGCATTATTCCCCTGCAGGCAAAAATAAACTTAAGAATGAACAATAAGCCGGTTGAAAAAGTGCTTGATGAAGTTTTTGCCCAGGCAGGAGTACAATATAGCCTTGTAAATGAATATTTTGTGCTTAAGCCCCGGATAGAAGAAAAAGAAGAAAAAAAACCGCCAAAGCCTGAGTTCTACACAATAAGCGGTACAATTACAGATTCGGCCAATAATGAGTTTTTAATCGGAGCAGCCGTTTATATCAGAGATTTAGGAATTGGGACCCTTACCAATAATTATGGATATTTTTCTCTTACATTACCTGCAGGCTCATATGCACTTGAAACATCATACCTTGGATATATGATTAAAGGCTCTTATTTTGAGCTTAAAAAGAATATAACATGGAATATATCTCTCAGGCCATTACCTTTTAATGTGGAGGAAATCACCGTGACTGCAGCGCCTCGTGAAGAAATAATATTAAAATCGTATGCTGCTTATAACAGGGTTAACCCTGCTGAAATAAGGTTTCATGCTGCCCCGGCAGGAGAAACAGATATGTTAAAAACACTTGATAATCTGCCCGGCATCAGTTTTCAAAACGACGGATCAAGCTATTTTAATGTCAGAGGTGGCAACCGCGACCAGAACCTGATATTGATCGACGAAGCTCCGGTATTTAATCCCTCACACCTGCTCGGTTTTTATACGCCCATAATACCCGAAGCAGTTAAAAATGTTGAAATGTACAAAGCATGTTTTCCGGTCGAATTCGGTGGTCGTTTATCGTCTGTTGTTGATATCCGTACGCGCGATGGAAATATGCAGCGTTTTTCAGGGAGCGCCGGTATTGGCTTTATTACAAGCCGCCTCAGCGCCGAAGGCCCGTTTAAGAAAAATAAAAGCTCGTATTTTATTTCTGTCAGACGCTCACATTTAGGTTTTTTTATTAAAAAACTAAACAAAAATATTACTGATTTTCATTTTACCGACTTTACTGCAAAGTTAAACTTCATCATTGGCAAACGCGATCGGCTATTTCTGACTTTATTCTCGGGAAAGGATGCTTACATCTCAAAACAAAATTCAACAGGCAAAGGCCTTGAGTGGGGCAACTACTCGCTTACATTGCGATGGAATCATGTGTATGGAAACAGACTGTTTTCTAATACTACCTTCTATGCCAGTAATTTTGATTATGCTTTATATACGGATTATGAAAACAAAACTTACTGGAATTCACATATTCAGAGTACCAATCTGAAATCAGAATTCATCTGGTATTATAATTTGAATAGTAAAATTAAATACGGTTTTAACCTGAGTGGTTACTTTTTTAATCCGGGAAATTTCATTTCGGGAAATATCTCTTCGCCAAATAGAGTTTCTCAGGCAAATTCAAGCGAACTGGTATTATATGCCGGTAATGAACAAAAAATTACCAGATGGCTATGGCTTAACTATGGGTTCAGAATTTCAAACTGGAGCAATTATGGCGAGGCATTCAGCATTGTATATGACGAGAACTACCAGCCGGTTGCGCAAACCTCATTCTCAAAAGGAGAACGATACTATTCCACTAGTTATATTGAACCAAGGATTTCATTATCAATAAAAACCGGCTCACTATCTTCTGTAAAACTATCGTATATCCGCCCTGTACAACATATCAATCTGATTAACAATAGCATAAGTCCTTTTAACTCGCTTGAAGTGTGGTTACCCTCAGGCCCTAATATTAAACCTCAATATGCCGATGTTTATAATGCAAGCTATTTTAAAGAATGGCATAAGATGAACGTTGACCTGAGTGCGGATGTTTACTTTAAAAAAATGTATAACCAGATTGGATACAGCCCGCATGCTGAACTGTTTCTCAATCCATACATTGAAGGAGAATTGCGGCAGGGCGACGGTTATGCTTATGGTTTTGAAATTATGTTAAAGAAAACAGCAGGAAAACTTTCAGGGCAATTAGCTTATGGTTTT